>ONXW01000321.1 GCA_900321915.1 uncultured Eubacteriales bacterium | reverse complement strand
CGAAGGGGGAAATCTGGAAGATCGAGGAGAGCATCTATCCCTTCATCAGGCTGACAGCGGAACTGCTCTCGGATAACCCGCTGTTCTTCCTGATCAACTCCTACACTACGGGGCTCGCCCCCTCCGTCCTCTCCTACATGATATCGACGGAGATTGTGCCCGCCCACGGAGGCCGCGTTCAGTCTGAAGAACTGGGACTTCCGGTCAGGGATTCGGGACTGGTGCTTCCCTGCGGCGCAAGCGGACGCTGGGAATCCGACTGACCCTTCTCCTCTGCCTTTGCCTGCCGCGCGGACGGGCGCTTCTTTCCGCCCCGCCCCGCGGAACGCTTTGCAGGCTTTTCCGCTGACATTCTGCCCCTGAGCACCACGATGGCGCGTTCCGGAACCTCCAGCGCCTTCTGGTCCTCCAAGGGCTTTTCCTGTCCTTCCGGCACCAGGCCCTTCAGGCGCTCAGCGGAGGTGTCGATCACCTTCGACCAGACATATCCGTCCGGAAGCTTGGGAAGGCCGAATTCATGCGGGTTCCAGTGCATATTGTAAGCGACGTAAAACCAGTCGTCCGGGCTTCCGTCCGGAAGCTTCGCGTACTCGCCGCAGTAGAGGATTCCCAGCTGGCGGCTTGTGCCGTCCGGGTCCGGATACCACGCGCTCTGCCCGTGATAGCTCACATCCGGGTGGCCGCAGGAAAGATAGTCCGCATTCTGCGGCTCTTTCGGCAGACGGAACATCGGATGCGCCCTGCGGAATCCGATGACGGAAGCGATATAATCGTGGAGCCACCGGTTTTTCCGGAGCAGCTTCCAGTCAAGCCAGGAGGTCTCATTGTCCTGACACCACGCGTTGTTGTTCCCTTCCTGGGAATTGCCGAACTCATCCCCGGCCATCAGCAGGGGCGTTCCCTGGCTGAGGAAAAGCAGAAGGACAGCATTCCTGAGCTGCTGCTCCCTGACGCGCAGGATTTTCCGCTTTGCCGTCGGTCCCTCCTCGCCGCAGTTCCAGGTGAAATTCTCGCTGTTTCCGTCCCGTCCGTTCTCCCCGTTCTCCTCATTATGCTTCTGCTCGTAGGAAACCATATCCGCGAGGGTAAACCCGTTTGTATTTGCCATATAGTTGACGGTGCCGCAGGCGGCCGGGTTGTGCGCGCTCCTGAACCGGAGAGCGCCCATGGCGTTCTCATCCCCCCGGAGCACACGCCGCATGTCCGTGAGGAATCCGTCATTGTACTCCGCAAGGCGCTTCGCCTTCGCCTGTTTCTCAGCGGGACTGCCCGCCGGAAGCGCCGGGAGCAGGTGGCCGGGCCAGTTGACGGCGAACAGCTTGATGCCGGCCAGGGCCGGATCCTGCGCCAGCACCTGCGGGGAGACGGGTCCCGACAGGTGGATGCCGTCCACATGGCAGGCGAATACCCAGAATCTCGCGGCCTCCAGGATCAGCTGATCCGGTGTGCCCTCCGGGAAATACAGCTCCATGTAGAGCTCCATATCATTCCTGTGCAGCGCCCGCACCAGCTCGCAGAACTCCCGGAACGGGTCCCGCCCGGTCCCGGCATATGCCGCCTTCGGCGCGAAATAGCATGCTCCCGGGGCATACCCCCAGTAATTGATTTTTTTCGGGCCTTCGGGCACAGGATACCTGCCGCCCTCCGGCTGCCTGGTCTTTACCACTTCCGGAAATTCATAGGCCGGCATCAGCTCGACAGCATTTACCCCAAGCTTTTTGAGGTAAGGAATTTTTGCGCGCACAGCGCGGAAGGTCCCGGCATCCACCGAAGTGACGCCCTTGCTGAAACCGCGCACATGGAGCCGGTAGATAACGGTATCCTCCAGCCGGCGGGCCGGGCGGCGGTCATTCTTCCATTCCTGCCCTTTTACGGGGAAACGGCTCCGGCGTACCGCCGTCTCTTCCTCTCCCCAGGCAGCCGCTCCGCTGCCGCACGCACCGAACGGGTCCGCAAACTCCCTTCCGTCCGCCTGCAGGGTATATTCACAGTCCCGGAAGCCTGTACCCACAAGGTCCATGGTCCAGAGGTTCCCTATCCGCCCTTCCGCGGGAAAATCCAGTTTCTCCGGCGCTTCTTCTCCCTTCCTGTACAGCAGGAGGCTCAGGTTTTCCGCCTCAAAAGCAGTACAAATGTGAATACCGCCCCGGATCAGCGTGGCGCCCGGAGTGAAATTTCTGTCTGCCGCAGGTCTTGCGATTATCTCTGATTTATGCATTATTCTCGTCACTCCTCCCCAAATACTGTGCCGGTTCCGTCTCACTCAAGCCCCTGTTCGATGGTCAGCTCCACCGGGCAGTGATCCGAACCCATAATTTCCGTGTGGATTGCAGCGCCCCGGAGCCTGTCCTTCAGCGCAGCGGACACGCAGAAATAGTCAATGCGCCATCCCGCGTTCTTCTCCCTGGCCTTAAAACGGTAGGACCACCAGGAGTATATCCCCTCCTGGTCAGGATAGAAAAAGCGGAATGTATCGATAAAACCGCTGTCCAGAAGCTCCGTGAATTTTGCACGCTCCTCATCCGTAAACCCGGCATTTTTCCTGTTTGTCTTCGGGTTTTTCAGGTCTATCTCCCGGTGGGCGACATTCAGGTCCCCGCAGAAAATCACGGGCTTTTTCTCTTCCAGGCCTTTCAGGTAAGCGCGGAAGGCATCTTCCCACTCCATGCGGTAGGGAAGCCTGGCCAGCCCGTCCTGGGAATTCGGCGTATAGCAGGTTACTACGTACCAGTCCCCGTACTCGGCGGTTATCACCCTGCCTTCACGGTCATGCTCCGGAATCCCGATACCGTAAGTCACGGACAGCGGCGGCTCCTTTGAAAACAGTGCCGTACCGGAATAGCCTTTTTTCTCCGCGTAATTCCAGAAACACGAATACCCCTCCGGGGCAAAATCAATCTGGCCCTCCTGCAGCTTGCTCTCCTGGATACAGAAGACGTCCGCGTCCAGGGAGCGGAACACCTCCTCAAACCCCTTTCCGACACAGGCCCGCAGGCCGTTCACATTCCACGAGATCATTTTTTTCATCATTTCTCACCGCACATCTCCCGGCTGTCCGGGGGTATACATCAATTCATTGTAAAATACAGGTTTTCCCACATCAATTCATTGTAATATATTACCAAAACAAACTTCTGTGCTATCGTTGATAGAATCACAGAGGAAAGGAGGTGGCGAAATGAGCGGATATATCGCCCGTATGCGTGAGCTTCGCGAAGAGAATAACTACACCCAGTCCGAGGTGGCGGAATTCCTCACGATAACCCAGCAGGCTTACTCCAGGTATGAAACGGAACAGTCCGAGCTCCCGCTCCTTCATCTGGAGCGTCTCGCTGATTTCTATCATGTCAGCACGGACTACATCCTTGCCCGCACGGATACCCCCGCAGTCCCCCCGCAGGCCGGAAGGTTATACATCGACAGCCATACGGTAGAGGAAATGCTGGTTCTCATGGAATGCCTGAATGACCGCGGGCGCCGGAGCCTTGCAGATTATCTCCGCTATCTCACACAGGATGCAGGGAACAGAAGCTGATCAGTCGTCCTTTTCGTGTTCCTCGCTTACGGTATATACCTGGCGTTTTCTCGCCATCTCATCATTGGCAAGATAATCATCATACGTGGTTATCTTGTCAATTATTTTGCCGTTTACCGGCTCCATGATGCGGTTTGCCGTCGTCTGGACAATCTCATGGTCCCTGGAGGAGAAGATAATCACGCCCGGGAACTTTGTCAGCCCCTTATTCAGCGCTGTGATGGACTCCATGTCGAGGTGGTCCGTGGGCTCGTCAAACATCAGCACGTTGGCGCCGGAGATCATCATCTTTGAGAACATGCACCGCACCTTCTCGCCTCCGGAGAGCACCTTCACCTGCTTCACGCCGTCCTCGCCGGCAAAGAGCATCCGCCCGAGGAACCCGCGCACATAGGTCGCGTCCTTGATGGGGGAGTACTGGGTCAGCCATTCGACGATGGTGTCGTCATTGGAGAATTCCGACGAATTATCCTTCGGGAAATACGCCTGGCTGGTGGTCAGCCCCCACTTGTAGCTGCCCTCATCCGGCTCAATTTCCCCGGCAAGGATACGGAACAGCGTCGTCTTCGCCAGTTCGTCGGGACCCACCAGGGCCACCTTGTCGTCGCGGTTCAGGGTAAAGGAAACATTGTCCAGCACCTTCCTGCCGTTCACCGTCTTCGATAGGTTTTCCACCGTCAGGACCTCGTTTCCGATCTCCCGGTCGGGACGGAAATCAATGAAGGGGTATTTTCTGCTGGAGGGCCGGATCTCATCCAGCTGGATCTTCTCCAGGGCGCGCTTGCGCGAAGTCGCCTGCCTGGACTTGGAGGCGTTTGCCGAGAATCTCCGGATAAACTCCTGCAGCTCTTTGATCTTCTCTTCCTTCTTCTTGTTCGCCTCTTTCATCTGGCGCACCATCAGCTGGCTGGACTCCACCCAGAAATCGTAGTTTCCGGCGTACAGCTGGATCTTGCCGTAATCAATATCCGCAATCTGCGTGCATACTTTATTGAGGAAATAGCGGTCATGGGAAACCACGATCACCGTATTCTCAAAATTGATCAGGAATTCCTCGAGCCAGGCGATGGCGTCCAGGTCCAGGTGGTTCGTCGGCTCGTCCAGCAGGAGGATGTCCGGATTGCCGAACAGCGCCTGCGCCAGAAGGATCTTGACCTTCTGGGGGCCTGTCATCTCATACATCATCTTCGAGTGGAGTTCCGTCTCGATGCCGAGGCCGTTCAGCAGGCTCTCCGCGTCCGCCTGGGCATTCCACCCGTCCATCTGGGCAAACTCTCCCTCCAGCTCCGCGGCGCGCACGCCGTCCTCCTCGGTGAAGTCTTCCTTCATATAGATTGCGTCCTTCTCCTGCATGATCTCATAGAGACGCTGGTTCCCCATGATGACCGTATCCAGGACCTGGTACTGGTCGTACTTGAACTGATCCTGCTGCAGGAAAGAAAGCCTCTGGCCGGGGGTGATGATCACCTCGCCGCTGGTCGGCTCCAGCTGTCCCGAGAGAATGCGCAGGAACGTGGACTTCCCGGCGCCGTTTGCGCCGATCAGCCCGTAGCACTCCCCCTCGGAGAATTTAATATTGACATCCTCAAACAGCGCCTTTTTGCCGACGCGCAGAGAAATATTGGCAGTACTTATCATGTCTTAAGATCCTTTCTCAACTTCTGTCTTCCCGGTGATCGGGCCTGTGCCAAAGCTTCATTCGCGGCCGAAGGTATCCGTAAGCTTTGCCAGGTACTCAATGCGGTCCTCCCGGAACTGACCCGGCAGCATTCTCCAGCACCAGTTGTTCCCGAATGTGCCCGGCGTGTTCATCCGGGCGCTGTTGTCCAGCCCGATAACGTCCTGCATCTGGAAAATGGCCGCGCTCGCCACGCTGCCGTAGGCCGCCCGGAATACCCGGTCCGGCACCTCCGCGATGTGGGACACGCCCAGGTAATCGCAGATATACTGCAGCTCCCACCACTGCCGGCACTCCTGGCGGAAATAGCCCGCCAGCGTCTCATTGTCGTGGGTACCGCCGTATACTACGGAATTCGGCACATAGCAGTGGGGCAGGTGGGGGTTCTTCCTGTCGCCGCTGAACGCAAACTCGATGACCTTCATGCCGGGATACCCGGTCTGCTCCAGGAGCTTCTGCACCGCCGGGACATACACTCCCAGGTCTTCCGCGATGATCTTCGCGTCATACTCCCGGATAGCCTCGTCGATGGCGTCCGTAAGCTCCTTCCCGGGCCCCTTTCTCCAGTGGCCGTTCTGTGCGGTCTTCTCCCCGTAGGGGATCGCGAAGTACTGGGTAATGCCGATAAAATGGTCAATGCGGATTACGTCATAGAGGGACGCGTTGGTCTTCATCCGCTCCTTCCACCAGACGAAACCGTCCTCCAGCATCTCCGCCCAGTTGTATATGGGATTGCCCCAGAGCTGTCCCGTCTCGGAAAAGGCATCGGGCGGGACACCCGCCACCTCGGCCGGGAACTGGGTTTCCCGATCCAGCTGGAACTGCTCCTGGCGGCTCCACACATCGGCGCTGTCAAAAGCGACATACAGAGGGATATCTCCGATGATGGAGATACGCTTTTCCGCCGCGTACTCGCGGACCTTCTTCCACTGCTGCCAGAACTTGAACTGGATAAACTTCCAGTAATCGATATCCTCCGCCAGTTCCTTCCGCACCTGTTCCAGGGCCTCCGGCTTCCTGCGGCGGATATCCTCATCCCAGTCAGTCCAGCCGGACTCATTCGTGCTCTTCTTCAGCGCCATGTACATGGCATAATCGTCCAGCCAGTAGATCGTTTTCGTCCTGAACTCGCCGTACTCCGGGAATTCCCGGTAATGGCTCCGCTCAAATGCCTTGCGGAGAAGCCCGAACCGCCCGTTGTAAAGGCAGCCGTAATCCACCCTGTCCGCCTTGTCCCCCCAGGGGACCTGGTCGATCTCCCACTGTTCCAGGAGTCCCTCCTGCCGGAGAATTTCCAGGTCGATGAAGTAGGGGTTTCCCGCAAAGGCCGAATAGGGCGCGTAGGGGCTGTCCCCGTATCCCGTCGGTCCCATGGGAAGCACCTGCCAGTACTTCTGTTTCGCGCGCACCAGGGCGTCAATAAAGTCAAAAGCCGCCTTTCCGAAAGTGCCGATCCCGTACGGGGACGGCAGGGAGGAAACCGGCATCAGGACGCCCGCCCCTCTTTCCAGCATTGTCTCTGCCATGTTTTATTTCCCTTTCTGTCCAGAATAATCTGCCTCATAAACAACAGTGCCGCCGCATATGGTATAGCGCACCCTACCCCGGAGCTTCCGCCCGGTAAAGGGAGAATTCGACGCTTTGGAGAAATACGGGCCTGCCGTATATTCCTCCGACGGGTCGAACACCACCAGGTCGGCGGGCCGCCCTTCCGCCAGCACGCCGGCGTCCAGGTGATAGAGCTTCGCGGGGTTTCTCGACATCTTGAAAAACAGGTCCCGCCAGGAGAGGTAACCCTTACCCACCAGCTCCGTCACCGCCAGCCCCAAAGCCGTCTCCAGGCCGATGATCCCGCTGGGCGCCTCCGTGAGGGGTTTCCCCTTTTCCTCCGCGCTGTGGGGCGCGTGGTCTGTCGCGATCATGTCAATGGTCCCGTCCTGCAGCCCGCGTATCAGGGCCATCCGGTCTTCCTCGGTCCTGAGCGGGGGGTTCATCTTCGCCAGGGAGCCGTACTCTAAAACCGCCCGGTCCGTCAATGTAAAATGATGCGGGGTGACCTCCGCCCGGACATTCACCCCCGCGGCCTTCGCTGCCCGCACTATATCCACGGTTTTCCGGCTGCTGACATGCTGTATGCTTAGCACCCCGCCGCACTCCGCCGCGATGGCGCAGTCCCTGGCCGTCATGGAATACTCCGCCACGGCGGGCGACCCGCCGATCCCGAGCCTGCGCGATACATCTCCGCGGTGAATCCCGTTATTCGCGATAAAGACCGGGTCCTCCTCGTGCAGGCTCACAGGAAGCCCCAGCTTCCCCGCCCGGACAAGCGCTTCCCGGAGCAGTTCCCCGTTCCGGATCGGGACGCCGTCATCGGTAAAGCCTGCCGCGCCGGCCGCGGCGAGCCCTTCCAGGTCTGTGAGCTCCGTCCCCTTCATGCCGCGGGTCACATTCGCGCAGCTGAGCACATGAATCCCGGTGGTTTTTCCGCGCTCCAGCACATACCGGAGCGTCTCAGGCGAATCCACCGGCGGTTTCGTGTTTGCCATGCATATCACGGTGGTGTACCCGCCTGCCTTCGCCGCGGCAGCTCCTGTGAGGATGTCCTCCTTGTAGGTCAGCCCCGGATCCCGGAAGTGCACATGCACGTCCACCAGCCCCGGACCTGTGATAAGGCCGGTCCCGTCAATCACGCCGCAGCCCTCCGGCACCTCTTCCGGGGAAATGTTCCCGATGCGCAGGATGCCCGTCTCATCCGCAAGCAGGTCCGCGACCCTGTTAAAGCCGCTCTCCGGGTCAATCACCCTGCTGCCCTTTATCATCAGCATATAAATTCCTCTCCGTCGCCGTGTATCTCCGCAAGTCTGTCTTCCCACCCGGCGCAGGCGCCGTCCGCCTTCATCCGGGCCGCCAGGTCAAACCTTCCCCAGCAGTGCATCGGGAACACCTTTTTTGCGCCCACGGAAGCCATATATTCCTGCATTCCGATATAAGGATCCTTAAGCCTGGGGTCCAGCGGGACAAAGGCGATATCCGCCGGAAGGCCCGCCATCCGGGACAGCTCTTCCCGGTACTGCCTGCCCAGCTCCAGATCCTCCTCATCGCCGTCCCAGTACCAGTTGTTCAGGTCGCCGGCGTGATAGAGCACCTTGCCCTCACACTGTATGCGGAAGGCGCATCCCAGGTCATTGGACCGGTAGACATCAATGACCGCCTCCCCGTCCGGAACAGGGATCCTTACGCGGTCGCCCGGCTTTGTGAACCGGACCCTTTCCCGCACGCCTGCGGGCACTGCACGCGCCGGGATATCGTCCGAAAGGACAAAGACCGCGTCCGGGTATTTTGCCGTCTCGCGGAACAGGCGGCTGCTGAAATGATCGCCGTGGGAATGGCTCGAAAGTACAATAAGCGTCTTTCCCGCAGGAACCTCAGGCAGTTCTCCCTCATAATAGTCAAAAAGGAAAACTGTCTTCTCAAGCTCCGCGAAAAAGGCGCTGTGGTGAATGAATACGATTCTCATATATCGTCCCGCCTGGCCTCCGCCTTCTTCAGAAACCTTTCGTTTCCGACAATAAACCGCTCATGGGTGCCTTCGCCGATCTTTCCCCTGTCGTCGGACACTTCCACGCAAAACGTCAGCTTCCTTCCGTCGATCTCCGCAAGCTCTGACTCGCAGCGCACCGTCATTCCCACAGGGGTCGCCGCCAGGTGGGATACCTCAAGCTTTATCCCCACCGTGCCTTCGCCCTCCGCGAGGCGGTCCGCGACGCTCCTCCAGCAGGTTTCCTCGATGAGCGCGATCATCGCAGGGGTGGCGAATACCGGAAGCTCCCCGCTCCCCATGGCCTTCGCCGTCATATCCTCTGTCACCGTAACAGTCCGCATTCCCCTGATTCCTGTCTCCATATCCTGTCCTTTCCGCCCCGGTCAGAATCTCTGTCCGCACTTCGGACAGAATTCAAAGTCCTCTTCTGTCTCATACCCGCAGGAGCTGCATTTTTTCACGTACCGGCGTCCCTGTCCCTCCTCCCGGAGCGTGAGGTCCGCCTCCGTAATCTCCGCCTGCTGCCCGCGGAGAATTGCCATGCCCTTCTCCGGGTCCAGGTCGTAGACCGCGCCGCAGCAGGACATCTTTACAAAAAACTTCCTGTTCCACTTGAACAGGGGGATAAAGAAAAAGCTGAAATACATGTACGTCATGAAAACTTCATACCTGCCGTACGCGCCGCATCTTCCGCAGATGACCGTCTTCATGTAATCCAGCTGCTGCATTCCCTGGCTGATACCGCCGATAAAAATCATAACAGGTCCCCCGTTTCCCGGAACTTCCGGTACCGGTGATGCTCTCTCGCCTCCCGGAGGGTCTCCATCATCTCCGGGATGTCCTCATTAAACGTTCCCGCCAGAATCACATAGTTGGAGGCATGGTTGGTGCGGAATACCGTTCCCGGCGAATCCACATGGGACAGGAATATCTCCATCTCGTCCATGATCTCGTCCGGCGTGATCCGGTGAAACCTTCCCTCCACCACATCATCGTACATGGGGGTCCCCTGGTAGAGCCTGAGTGTCAGGAATGACGCGTACTCCGGGTTCATCGCGGAAATCAGTTCAGCGCAGGAGAGCGCGTGCTTTTCCACCTTTTCCCGGCCTCCGAGCCCGGATATCAGCGTGACAGAGACAGCAATGCCGCACGCTTTAAGCTTCTGTCCCGCCGCCGCGGTCTCCGCGGCCGTGACATCCTTGCGGATATACCGGAGAATTTCGTCGTCGCCCGTCTCAGCGCCCAGGTAAATAATGCCCAGGCCGGCTTCCTTCAGGGCGCGCAGCTCTTCCGGCGTCTTCCGGAGCACATCCTGCGCCGTCCCGTAGGACGCCACCCGGTTCACATTCGGGAAATACTTCCGCACCGCCTCCAGGTACACCAGCAGGGTATCTGTCGGCAGCACCAGGGCGTCCCCGTCCGCAAAAAACACCTTCCGGAAATAAGGGCCGTAGCCGTTCTGATAAAGCTCCTCCATGTCGGCGAGCACCTCTTCCCGGCTCCGCACCCGGAACTGCTTTGCCTTGTACATGTTGCAGAAGGTACAGGTGTTGTGGGCACAGCCGATGGTCACCTGCAGGATCAGGCTCCTGGCCTCGCTGGGCGGCCGGTATACAATGCCCTCATACTCCATGTTCCGTCTCCTCAAATCGCTCACTGCCCACAGCCAGGCGGAGGAATTCCTCCATTGCCCTGCTCATGTACTTATTGCGCTTTTTATAGAAATAGACGTGGCGCAGCGCGAGCTCCTCATCCAT
>ONXW01000115.1 GCA_900321915.1 uncultured Eubacteriales bacterium | reverse complement strand
CCTTCTCATTGAAAAGGATACATCTGTTGCTGGTTGTACCTGCATCCAGTGCCATTACATACTTTGCCATAGTAATACCTCCTTTATATATCTGGTCGGGTCCCTCCCCGACTAAAGTTACCGTATTCTTTACGCGTTCCACAGCTTCTCACTGGTTGTGGAGACGGAGATGGCCCCGTTTTTCAGGGCATTCATAATCTCCTCCTTCCGGGTAATGAGGCCGCTGGCCATCACGGGCACCCGGCAGATCTGGTTTGCCCGCCGGATGACGTCCGGCAGGAGCGTCCCCGGGAGAATCTCCATGACGTCAGGCTGGACACTCTCCTGCCTGCTGTACCGTTCCAGGGTTTCCAGGGATGTACTGTCCAGCATAAACATGCGCAGAACGGAATTCAGTTCCAGGTTCTTCGCATGCTGTACCAGGCTGTACTTTGTCGTGATGATGCCGTCCGCCTCAGTCCGGTTCCGGATGAAATCCAGCGAAACCTCCTTCGGCTGCATGCCGTTCACCAGGTCGATATGGACCATCGCGATCTTTCCGGCATCCTTGATCTGTTTTACGATATCCTCGATACTGCCCAGCTCCCCGTAAAGGGTAAAAACAATGCCGATATCCGTATCGAGGCAGCGCCGCAGGCCTTCGTCGCTCTTTACTGCGGCTATCACCGGATTTGCCTCAACTGCCCGAACAAATTCGTGATGTTTCAAATAAAAACCTCCAAGTCTTGTATAATAACTGTCAATTTCCCGCAAAAAAAAGCATGGCTGAACTAAAGCAACTCCCATTGCTTTATTGCCAGGCTTCTTTCTACTAGGCAGTTATTAACTTAATACAATAATAGCATACGGGATAAATATAATCAATGGGTTATTTATAATTTTTCACAGATTTTTAGGAGAAACCGCAGATTTTCTATATCTTTTTACCATATATTTTATTATTTCTCCGAAAGAGCGTCAGATCTGTCAAATCTGCACAGAAATCTGCGGTTTCCCCTGGTAATATTTACCGGCTGGCGTCATCCCGGTCGAAACGCTGCGCGCTCTGCTCCGCGGCCTTTCTCGCTTTCTCTTCTTCCGCCAGCTTGTCCTTTTTCAGCTTCTCCATGATGATCCAGACGACAAGTCCGATCACGGCGATCACCAGGAGCAGGAACAGCGCGACCACAAGCTTCAGGATCCATCCGACGCTGGTGACATTAAACCCGTAATAGAGCACCGCAATGACGGCCATCACCCCCAGAAAAATGGTTCCGCACCCCGGTTTTCCCTCCATGGTCTTTTCCTCCTGTTGTTATATCTGTTTCAAGTCCCGCCCGCGGGATTTGCGCGCCGCGCGCGGGCTGCCGTAAGGCAGGGCCTGATGTCCTCAGGCCTTCTTGTCTTCGATTGCCTGCTGCTGGCCGGAGGGAAGGAACGCTCCCGCCTCTTCCATCTGCTGCAGCTTCTTTTCGCCGACATCCGCCAGCTCCTTGAACTCGTCAATGGTCTTCCGGATCCGCGGCAGTGCCTCGAGCTTGTAATTGCTGATATCATCCATTGCCTGCAGGGTATCCTCAAAGGATTTGCGCAGGGTTTCGGTGGAGATCATCGCCTCGGAGGACTGTTTCTGTATCTCAACGCCCTGGGTCTTCAGCATCTCCGCCGTGGACGCGATCATCCTGTTGGTGCTCTCATTGAGGAGATTTACCTTCTCCAGAACTATTCTCTGGTTGTAGAGGGCGCCGGCCACAGTCACCGCGGTCCGGAGGGAAGAAACCGTCACGGTCTCCGCCCGCTCCACCGCGCGGATCAGCTCGTTGTTGTTCCTGCGGATCACGTCCATGGCGACACAGCCCTGCTGGGAAACCACCTGCATCTGCTGGAAATCCATGATGCGCTGCCGCAGCGGGAACAGCACCTCTTCCTCGACGAATCTCACCTTCTCCTCGTCGCCGCCCTCCGCCTTCTTGTTCTCAATGGCGTTGGTCAGGTACTGATCGAGGGCATTGCCCATCGCAATCTTCTCGTTCAGGTCCTTGGTCAGGCCCCTCATGTCAGACTGCTCAATCTCCAGTGTGACATTGTCGTTCTTCAGCATCTTTTTCCCGTTTTCCAGGGACTTCACAATCTCCGCGATCTGCGAATCCGCGGTTTTATACTTGTCAAAATACCTCTTCACGGGGTTGGAAATCTTGCCGAACAGCCCTTTCTGGTCAAAATCCACAAGGGACGGGTCCAGCGACCGCATCTGTTCCGCCAGCTCCTGCAGGCCCTTTGCCACTTCCCCCGTCTCGGAACCCGCTTTGGACAGTTCGCCCATGCGCTTTGACAGGATGCTGTTCTTGGATTCGGTTTTGCGCATGACATCCGCGCCGAACTCCTCAAAAGCAGTGGTCAGGTTTTTCCGGTCCTCGAACACCGAGATATCGGTGCCCATGATCTCTTCCACCTTCTGCTTCGCCGTCTCGTCCACGGTCGTCTGCCGCTCCTCGCTGACAGACAGCTCTTCCGCCACCTTCTCCTTCACTTCCTCAACATCGGGTAATTCCAGATCAAAACTCATGACTCTCCTCCTTTACGGTTCCACTGGCTCTTCGGTTTCCCTGTTTCAGTGATAATACTTCGTCGTCTCAATCAGGTGCTGGATTTCTTCTATGATGTCGTCATTTGCCTGGGTGTTGTCCTTCTCGCCCAGGGCGGCCACCTCATTCACGCAGGTGGTCATCATGTCCAGGAGATGCTCGTTGGAATCCAGGATCCCGTTCATCTCCTTCAGGCTCTTGTTCATGCGCACCAGCTGGTCTTCCTGCAGGCTGTCATCCACCGCGTCTTTCCTGTAGCTCCCGGAGGATACCGCCTTGGAAAGCTTCAGGTACTGGTCTTCGTCGAAGGCCTGCATCCTCGCCGCCAGGAACGAGGTGTTCTTGGAGATGGTCTCCACCCCCTGGTCAAGGACGCCGGCATACCGCCCGTAGGTGAGCGAGCTCTCCCCGAACTTCGCGCCGACGATCTGCCGGAAGCTCTCGGCTTTTTTCGAGGTCAGCTCCAGCTGGTCCAGGGCCTTCCCGGCAATCTTGCCGACCACGGAACGGTTCTTGCTCTCCCTCAGCTGGTTCTGGATGCGCAGCTCTTCCTTCTTATTGTCCGTGAGGACCGCCGGCGGCTTCACCTTCGAGAGCTTTACCCCGTTGTAAATGATGCCGGCCAGGACCACCACGCCGGCGGCGATGGCGAAGGCACCCCGCATGACGCCCGGATCGGAAGGCCTGAGATTCAGCCCGAAGGGCGCGAACAGGATGATGCCCGCCGCGGCAAAGATAAGAAGCTGTTTCAGGTATTTTTTATGCTCCGTCATATTCGTTCTCCCTTCCTCCCTATTATATGCGAATTCCGTCTGCTTTACAATTCCCCATTTTCAGCGCAGTTGTTTCACAATCTCCACATTTTCCAGGGAGTGTTCCGTCTGCCGGGAGTAAATATGGGCTATATCAATCATATCTTCTGTGGTGAACCTGCCTCCCTGCCTGCGCGCCCGGTCGGCGCACATCAGGTGAATCATCCGCAGGCTTCGCGAAAGCAGCAGGAGCTCCGGCTCCATCCCACCGTCCGCGAAGGCGTCGATGGCGTAGCGGAACAGAAAATAGGCCGAAAGCCTGGTAAACCAGCGCTCATAGCGCTTCCTGAGCCCGTCCCGCTCCTGCCCAGGGCCCCCGTCCCCGTCTTCCCCGGGCAGCCACGCCTGAAGCAGCGGCAAATGCTCCCGGATGCTTTCCAGGGTCTCCTCCCAGCGGTGGTCCAGCACCTCCTGGGAAGCCATCACCCGCAGGAGCTCCTCATCTGTCCCGCCCTGAAGGGGGATTCCGG
>ONXW01000320.1 GCA_900321915.1 uncultured Eubacteriales bacterium | reverse complement strand
GAGAAGGACATCACGGCGCTCCTGGAGCTTATTCTCAAGGAGGCCATGGACATCACGAACTGCGACGGCGGGACAGTCTATGTCCGGGAGAAAGACGGGCTGCATTTCCACAATATGATTACCCTCTCCAAGGGGTTCCACAGGAAGAGGACCGGAAAAGAGGACATTCTCCCGCCGGTTCCCATGACCAGGAGCCATGTGTGCGCCTGCGCCGCCATGGACCACAAAAAGATCCGCATCGAGGATGTCTACCTCTCCGATACCTATGATTTTTCCGGGGCGGCGAAGTACGACAAGTATAACGGCTACCGCACGAAATCCATGCTGGTGATCCCGATGGAGGATGAAAAGGGCCGGAATATCGGCGTCCTCCAGCTGATCAACGCGATGGACGCGGAGGGAAATATCATCGGTTTCGACCCGGAGGATGAGGAGATCATCACGGCCCTCTCGTCCCTGGCGGCCATCAGCATGAACAACAGCCGGCTGGCGAAGTCCGTGTATGACATCCTGCATTCCTTTGTGACGGTCATGGTGGACGCGGTCGACGCGAGAAGCTCCTACAACGCCAACCACACCAAGAGCATGGTGCACTATGCGGACCGGTTCCTCACCTGGCTTGAGGAGACCGGCGCGCCCTGGCAGGTTCCGGAGGAGGAGAGGGATCCCTTCCTCATGAGCGTCTGGCTGCACGACATCGGAAAGCTGGTCATCCCCCTGGAGATTATGGACAAGGCGACGCGCCTGGGCGACCGGGAGGAGCGGGTCATGAACCGCATCCAGACGGCCTGCCTGATGGAGCAGATCCGCGGGCTCAAGAACCCGGAGGAAGCGGCATCCGCTGCGGAGGCTGAGGAGAAGCTTAAGGAGGCCGCGGAGGTCATCCGGAAAGCCGACACGGCGGGCTTCCTGCCCGACGAGGTGCTGGATAAGCTCGCTGAGCTCAGGGACTATCCCTGCCTGCAGCCCGGCATGACCACAGTCCCGCTCCTTACCCCCGAAGAGTACACCGCCATCACGGTGCGGCGGGGGACCCTCACCGCGGAAGAGCGGCGGGAGATTGAGCGCCACGTGGAGTACACCGGGAGCCTTCTCGGGAAGATGGTGTTCGAGGGGGATTACACGGAAGTGCCCGGCTGGGCCGCCATGCACCATGAATTCCTGAACGGTACCGGGTACCCGAACCACCGGAAAGGGGACGAGATCCCGCCGGAGGTGCGGCTTATCACGATTCTGGACGTCTACGACGCCCTGACGGCGGAGGACCGGCCCTACAAGCCCCCGATGCCGCCCGAGAGGGCATTCTCCATCCTGGAGAGCATGCGGGATGAGGGAAAGCTGGACGGGGAAATGCTCCGGCTGTTCAAAGAGAGCGGCGCGTGGAAGAAGAATACCGCGGAAGGCTGAAGAGAGCGGCGTAAGGAATAAAATGCCGCGGACACACAAAGAAAACGGCGCCCGGAAAGGGCGCCGCAGCATTATCGTTCCAGATGGTCGAGGGTGAGTACTTCAAAGCCCTCGGCCTTTCCTTTTAATTTGATGGAGGAACCCAGGGAGGTGACCTTCGCGCGGTCCCCCAGCATGTCCGCCACAACCCGGGAGATGAGAATCTGGCTGCCGGGGGCGTTGGATTCCAGCCGGGAGGCGGTGTTGACGGTATCGCCGATGGCGGTGTAGTCCATCCGCTTCGGGGCGCCGATGTTGCCGACGACGGCGGGGCCGTAGTGGACGCCGATGCCGAAGCTCACGGACCTGCCGAACCGCCTGGTCAGCTCCTCGCCCAGGGCTTTGGAGCCTTCCACCATATCCATGGCGCAGGAGCAGGCCAGGAAGACCGGATCCTCCTGCGGCACCGGGGCGTTCCAGAAGGCCATGGTGCAGTCGCCCACAAATTTGTCCAGGGTGCCGTGGTTCTTCATGATGCACTCTGTCGTGAGCGTCAGGTATTTGTTGATAATCTCCACGACCGTCGGCGGGTCCAGGGACTCGCTCATGGTGGTGAAGCCGCGGACATCCACGAAGAGAACGGCGATATCATACATTTTCCCGCCGAGCTCCAGGGCTTCGGGGCCCTGATCCAGCAGCTGCTTCATGACGGCCGGATCCACGTAGTGGCCGAAGGTCCGGGAGATCCGGTTTTTCTCCCTCCTCGCCCGGATGTAGTTTGCCGCCACGGAGGCAAAAAACAGGATCGTTCCTGCCAGGGGGAACCACAGGATGTGGAAAACCAGGCCCGCCTGGTTATACAGGAGCTTTGCCAGGAGGAGGAATCCGCCGCAGGACCCGATCCAGGCTGCAGCCGCGGCCGGAATCCTGCGGTCGAGGGAAAACAGGAGGAGCGCCGCCGAAAGGACAAAAAGCAGGACGAGCTGCAGGGGGCGGGAAACCTCCTTCGGGTAGAATCCCCGGGTAAACGCGTCGATCAGGTTTGCGTGGACCTCCACCCCGTACATCGGCTCCGCGTGGGAGATGGATGTCCGGTAGGAGTCCTGCAGGGCGGGGGCGTAGGGGCCGATGAGCACGATTTTTCCGGCAAATGCTTCCGGCGGGATGCTGCCGTTCAGTACATCCGCCGCGGAGATGCCGTCGGAGTAGCCGCCCGGTTCCTTGGTGAAGGGGATGTAGAAGAAGTTCCCTTCCGTTTCCGGGGCGGGGTTCGGCGCCTGCCCGGTCACGCTGCAGTACCGCTCGTAAGCGGCCCTGGAGAGGGAGGGGACATTTCCCAGCCCCGGCACGTCGATGGAGAGCAGGCCGTGGCGGAGGATGGCGTCCGTATCGTCCATGGTGTTGATGTGG
>ONXW01000073.1 GCA_900321915.1 uncultured Eubacteriales bacterium | reverse complement strand
TACATGGGGCTCATCTCTTCCTCTTCCAGCTTTGCGGCTTCCCAGCCTTCTTCCAGGGCTGTTTTGTACTTCTGCAGCACTTCGCCGTAGAGGTCCTCGCCCTTCATGCCGGCTCCTTTGACATAGGATCCGCCGTCTGTGCTCTCCACGGATTCCGCGATGGAATCGGCGGCTTCATAGAGCTTCATATAGGTCTTTCCTTCCGGGTTTGCAGCATCCCACTGCACGTCCGTCGGCCCCGCAAGCACAATGTCATAGAGGGTTCCGTCCCCGGAGGTCAGCTCACCGATCTTCCCGCCGCCGGGCATGCCCGCATAGTCCCCGGGATTCTCAAAGGCGCAGATGGCAAAGGCAAATCCGCCGAGCTCCGCTTCCTTCGCCTGCTTGTCATAAATGCCAATACTGTTGAACTCTTCACTGTATTCCACATCATAGATACCGGCAAACTCCTCCGGCATGACAAAGGAGAAGATTTTATTCTCCAGTTTTTCTCCCGCCTGTCCTGCTTCCGCCGCTTCTGTCTCTTCCTCGGCCGCTTCCTCCGTCTCAGGCTCCGCATCCTCTTTCGCGGCATCCTGCGAAGTTTCCTCCGCTGTCTTCTCCGCCGCCGGCGCTGCCTCCTGCTTTGTGCCGCAGGCACCCAGCATGAGGGCCAGGCCGAGTACTGCTGCCATGCTTCCTGTCAGAAATCTCTGTTTTTTCATATCCGTTTCTCCCTTTCTGCAAATTATCTCTCAGTTCCCTTACGCAGGTCCGCTCTTTTTTCGGAATCATCCTGCGGCCTGCTGTCATTTTCCAGGATGATCATACTATAGGGATATGCGCGAAAGCAATTTAACATTTCTTCCAATTCCGGGAAGAAATTGTTAAGAAGCTCCGCGGCGTGCGGCACGGTGCCTTACTGGAGGGCGATAAAGCCCTCTTCATCTATGGCCGTGCCCGGGGAAAGCCTCCGCATCATCTGCAGAAGCTGTTCCTTCTGGCCCCCCGCCAGCGTTACGACCCGGCAGTTCGCGGACATCATGGGCACAAACCGGAGAGAGGAAAGCTTCTTTCCGGCAGGGTCAAACCCCGCGATGAGCAGTCCCGTGTTCTGGTACCCGGAATGGAACAGGTAATTTCCCATACTGTAAGCGACGGGCGTACCTTCAAGGAATCCGATCCCCTGCAGCACATGGGGATGCCCGCCGACGATGAGGTCCGCGCCCGCCTCTTTAAGGCCCGCGGCCAGCATCAGTTCTCTCCCGTCCGGAACAGACTTTCCTTCCGTGCCCCAGTGGGGAATCACGATCACGAAATCATGAGCGGAATCCGCCGCGCGGACTGCCTGATACAGAAGCTCCGGATCCGTGCACCGGAAGACTCCCGGCGTCATCTCCCCCGCGCCCCGCGTCACCGGGTAGCCCCGCTCTATCTCCGTCGCGTTGAGGATGGCTATGGTCATCCCCCCTGTTTCAATCACATAGGGCTTTACGGCGTCGGCCAGAGTCCGCCCGGCGCCGATATAAGGAATCCCCGCCGCTTCCAGCGCCGCCAGCGTATCGAGGAATCCGGATTCCCCGAAATCCCAGGTATGGTTGTTTCCCAGGGTCACCAGGTCCGCCCCCATCTCCGCGAGCATTGCGGCATTGGCCGGGCTGGTCCGGAAGGTGTATTTTTTATTGGAGCGCCGGCTCCCGGTGGAGTAAGTGAACTCATTATTCACAATAAACGTGTCCGCGCCGCGCATGAGTTCAAGGGATGCCTCGTCAAAGCTTCCGGCAACGCCGTTTGCCGTCAGGGCATATCCCGCGGCGTAGGATGGATCAAAAAGGATGTCCCCGGCAAATGCGATCGTGTACTCCTCTCCGGCTGCCGCATCCGGCGCCGGCCGGGCAAAGGCCTGCACAGGCGATGTCCAGGCAAGCATCGATGCCGTCGCAATTCCGGTAATAAGTATGCGCAGATTTTTCAAAAATCTCATAATACCTCTTAAATTTTCATATTTTGAGCAGCATTTTTGTCTGCTGTATGGTATAATTGCTTTATTCAGTATAACATATTCCTATCAGGAGGTGATTCGTCATTATGAAACGTTTACTTGCACTTGGACTTGTTTTTACCCTGCTCTTTGCGACCCCTGCCTTTGCCGCGCAGTGGACAAACGGCGCTGCCGGATGGGAGTGGCAGGGCGAAGATGCCGCAGCCTACACCGGAACCTACCGGCTGAGCTCCATGATGGGCATCAATCTTGAAGAGTTTGCCGCCTTTACCGATTCCGGGGATCTGGAAGAGCTGAAGAACCTCATTATAATTGATCTTCTGGACGACGGTACCGCTGTCCTCAGCTCAGACGGGGATTCCCTCCCCCTCATCTGGAATGTCGCGGGCGGTGCCATTTCCCTTCTCCCGGCAGCAGGGGCGGAAGGCGAGGATGAAGTACTCTCCGGCACCTACAGCGACGGCGTCATTGCCCTCAATATCGACGGCATGGAGATGACGCTCTCAAAGGAAGGGGCCGATACCGGTTCCTATCTCCAGGAGCAGCAGGGAACATCCGTCGAGCCGGTCAATGACGGATTGGTCACCGGTATCTATAAGCTTTATGACGTGATGGGACTCTCCGTTGTCTCTTACGCGGCCCTGATTGGCGCAACCGTAGAAGAAGCACAGAATACCATGGTTATCCAGCTCTTTGACGGCGGTACCGGCACCATCACCGCTGACGGGGAAGCTGCAGCCCTCACCTGGAGCGTGGCGGACGGCATCCTCTATCTCACCGCAGAAGGCGAGACCATCCCGGCCATCTGCCAGGACGGAATGATCACCATCGATCTCGAGGGCGAATCCGTAACCCTTTCCAAGGTTTCCTGATTCCGGCTTCCGGGCGCATTTTCCGGAGCTTTCGGGATTAACGATCCAATGTAATTTCAGAAGGCCTGTTCACCGCGAACAGGCCTTCTTTTCTTACTGCTTTATGACTCATCAGAACCCCGCGGCGATCTCCAGGAGCCCCTCATAGTACGCGCGGGTCACCGGGACGTCGATCCCGGCCTCCTGTGCCATGCGGACGACGGAACCGCTGAACAGTTCCATTTCCCCGGCTTTTTTAACCTCAAAATCGCGGCTCAGGGAGCTGGTATCGGTATCCCCGGATTTGTGGATGCGCTTCATCATATCATCCACCACAGTCTCCGGAATCTCCACGCCCTGGGCTCGGCCGACTTCGGCGCACTCCGTCATGAGGCTCCTGCAGTCCTCCAGCTTCTGCGGGTCGGCCTTGATGGCCCCCACATTGCAGGCCCACCGGGCGGTAACCACATTGTAGGCGCAGTTGAGGATGAACTTTTTCCAGATCTCGGTCAGGACCGTCCCGGAAAATCTCCAGGAAATACCCGTCTCCCCGAGAAGGCTGCAGGCTTCCCTCGCCAGCTCCCCGTACTCCTCTTCCCCGGGGTAACTGCCGGAGGTCACCTGGAAGAACTTCCCTTTCTGGACAATGCTGTAATCCTCCATCGCCATGGAAACAATATAGATGACCGTGGGAAGGACAATTCCGCGGGGAAGCATCTCCCGGAGCTCCCTGTACCCTGTCACGCCGTTCATCACCGGAAAGACCGCCGTCTTATCTCCCACCATGGGCAGGATCTGTTCCGCCGCCTTTTTCAGGGCCCCGTGCTTCACGCACACAAGCACGATATCCTGCACGCCAAGCTCCTCAGGATTATCCGTCACCCGCGCCGGCATGACCGTGAAATCCCCGGTGAAATCGCCGTGGATGGTCAGCCCGTTCTTCTCCAGGTGCTCTTTCCTTTTTCCCCGGGCAATCAGGCTGACCCGGTCCCCGAAGGTTTTCATCACCATCGCGGCGACCGCTCCTCCCACGCCGCCGATACCGAACACGGCAATCTTTACATGATCCTTATCCATAATTACTGTCCTCCGTCATCTGATAAATGCCGTTATTATTTTATTATACGTGTTTTTATATATTTATACAAATATTGTGGTATAATGTTTTCAAAACAGGGAATACATGGTATTTCCGGGTTTCTGATAAAAAAAACATAATCATTTTCAGAAGGGATGTGCAGTTATGCCGAGAAAGAAAAAGGAAACCATTGCGGAACCCGAAGTAAAGCTGGAGAAAGCGCCGGAAGCAAAAGCGGAAGCACCGAAGAGAACCCGGAAGAAGAAAGCGGTTCCCTCCGTCTATGTCCAGTCCCTGATGGGCGGCGAGATCTCCGTCGATGAGATTGTCTCCCGCGTGACTGAAGTAGCCGGCACCTCCGATGTGCAGATCTTCGTGAAATCAGAAGAGAACAAAGCATACTTCTATGTCAGCGCCGACCCGGGCAACAGCGGATTCGTCCTTCTCTGGGATTAATATGTGACAGGGAAATGAATCCATGAAACATGCTAGTTTATTACAGATAATTGAGAGCTGGATGACGGGCTCCCTGCATTTCGCGGAGCCGGTGGCGACAGCGCTTTCCACTGTCCTTGTCATCCTGCTGGCCGGGGCTTTCACCATAACAGCCATCCATATCAATCATTTCATTTTTTACCGGGTGCTCCGGATGAAGGCTGTACACCAGAAATTCATGTACAGCCTGATTAACTGTGCCTTTATAATAACAGGCCTTATGCTCCTGGGAAAATTCGTGGGTGTGTCGGGCAGTCTTGAGCGGGTTCTCCTCGGCAGTACCGGACTGTTTGTCGCTATCATCGGTTTTGCGGCCCAGTCTGTTATCGGCGATATCGTCGCGGGTTTTATGCTCAGCGTATGCCGCCCCTTCGCGCTTGGAGACCGGGTGGTCCTGCAGAATGCCGGCATCACCGGCACGGTCAGGGACATGACCATCCGCCATACCGTAATCCACTGTTTTGACGGTCTCTATGTGGTCGTACCGAACAGCGTGATGAATTCGGAAATCCTGCACAACAACAGTTACCAGAACAGCCTCACCGGCTCGTACCTGGAATTCTGCATCGGCTATGACAGCGATATCCCTACAGCGATGAAGATCATCCACGACGCCGTCATCGCCTGCAAATACACGGTGGAGTATGCGGGAGACAACCCGGAAGGCCGGCGCGCCGCAGTCTATATCACGGAATTCGCCGACAGCTGCGTCAAGCTGCGCACAACCGTCTGGGCCAGGAATTCGGACGAAAACTTTATGGCCTGCTCCGACATCATGCTCCGGGTAAAGAACAACTTCAACATATACGGCGTCGAAATTCCTTACAACTATGTCAATGTCGTCAACCGGGAATATGTTGAGAATAAAGACGTCCGCACACTTTCAACCAAGAATATTTACAGCGACAATGTGGTCGAGGTCCGGAAATCCGTACAGTCCTTCTGCGACGCTTACAATATCAAGGACCGCGACGAACAGCAGCTGACCCTTCTCGCCGAAGAGCTGTTCAATGTGATGGGCCAGTATACAAAGAAAGAGTCTTATTTCAATATCCTGATGAACCGGAATACATGTGAGATGCACCTGCGGATTCTCTCCGATGTAAATTACGAGGACAAGAAATCCCTGTATGCCCTCTCCACCATGGATACGCCCTGGGTCGGCATTCCTGATATCATCCGGAACCTGATAGGGAGCTACAAGTCCGGGGGGATCGAGAATAACAAGTGGTCCCTGTCCAAGTATAAGGCGGATGTGGCCCAGGGAGACGTCTCCCAGAAAGACATCGGCAAATCCATTCTCACCGCTCTCTCCGACGACATCCAGGTAACCGCCAAAAACGGAATGATCGAAATTGTCATTTACAAAAAGGTCAGATAACAGAATAACGCCTATTTCCCGGACAGGGTCTCCTCCGTGAGGTCCTGTCCGTATTTTTTGCAGTATTCAGCAAACCGCCTGGCGGCGAGGGAACTCTTCTCCCCTCCCGGCATCGCGATGTGGATGGCGTAGCTGTAGGGCAGCGGCACGATGGTGCAGCGGTCCGCCAGCTCTCTGTAATAGCGAACATACAGGTCCGGACAGATATAGACGCCGACCCCCTCCGCGCAGAGCCCGAGGCAGGTTCCCGCGATATCAGACATGGCCGCGATGTTCGGCGGGATGTGGTTCTGCAGGAGCACCCGGTTGATATAGCGCCCGACGATATCATTCCTGGTGTTCGTGATCATCGGCCGGGAAGCGAGATGCTTCAGGTCCCCCGTTTCCCGGAGAATTTCCGCAAGCTCCTCATACTCAGGTTTTTGGGGAATGATCACCGCCATTCTCTCCCGGTACATCTCCTCCACCCGCAGGTCCGGCCGCTCCTCCGACACATCGCCGATAATCATATCCAGCTCGTCATTTGAAATTCTCAGGAGAAGCTCATCATTGGTAAGCTCAGACAGATAGATCCTCACCTTCGGGTACGCAGCCTGAAACCCGGTGATCAGCTTCGGCATCAGGATAAGGCTCCTGGTCTGGGAAATGCCGACGCGCACATTTCCCGCTATCTCCCCCGACATTTCCCGGAACTCCCGGCGCATGCTCCGGTCCAGCCCCACAAATTTCTGGCAGTATTCCAGGAACAGCTCCCCCTCGGCCGTCAGCCGGAACCTGGGCCTGCGGATGAACAGGCTGCAGTCCAGTTCCCGCTCCAGTGCCGCGATATGGCTGCTGAGGGTCTGCTGGGTAATCCTGAGCGATTCCGCCGCGCGGGAAATCCCCTTCTGTTTCGCCACTTCTATGAAATAGGTCATCGGCAGCAGATTCATGGCTGTCTTCCCTTCCTTTCTCCTGTCCTTGCTGTCTGTCCGCAAATCATCACAGTATTTTTACTGTATTATATACCGGTTTAAATCAGTTTGCAATCTGTATATCAGAGGGTTACACTGTTTCCAGAGAGATGAAAACGGAGGGCAGAACCATGAGACAGGAATCCATTGAAGGAATCATTCTCCGGCATTCCCGGAGAGGCATGACCACCCTGCAGAAATATCTGCCGGAGAGCTACTGCCGGATTGCCGCGGGAGAAATCCTCAGCTGGAAGAGAGGCACCGTTCTCCTGACCACGGGATTCTATGTCGCAGGATATGCCGAGACCGACGGGCCGCTCGGAACGGTAACCCTCGCCAAAGCGCTGAAAAAGCTGGGCTTTCGCCCGGTGATTGTAACTGACCGCTACTGTGACGGCTACTTTGAGGCGGAAGGCATTGAGACCGTCTACATGGATGTGGATGCGGATGATGACGCCGCGGAAAAGCTGCTGCAGGAGCTTAATCCTGTCGGCATGATCTCTGTAGAGCGCTGCGGCCGGGACAGCAAAGGCGTCTATGCCAACATGCGCGGTGTGGATATCAGCGGACAGACCGCTCCCTGCGATGCGCTCTTCCTGAAAGGCCGCGGCCGCATCCCGATGATCGGCGTCGGCGACGGCGGCAACGAGATCGGGATGGGCAAGGTTGCCGATGTGGTGAGAAACCAGCTTTCCCTCACCCCCTCTGAGGTAAAGGCAGACCTCCTGGTCATCGCGACCGTATCCAACTGGGGCGCCTATGGCATCATCGCGGCGCTCTCCGAGCTGACAGGCCTTTCGCTTCTTCCTTCCTTCAGGGAGGCGGAAACATTCCTCTTAAGAACCGTGGAACAGGGTTCCGTGGACGGCATCAGCCATGAGCACACCGCCCGCGTCGACGGCTTCGGCATGGATATCGAGGAAGAAATCCTGGAAGCGCTTCACGAAAAAGTCATGAAAAAAGCGTCCTGAGAGGACATACACTTTTACAGAAAAAGATCCGTGCGAAAAAATGCACGGATCTATTTTTATACTCAGCTGTATTCCCATGACGGGTTAATCTTCCGGATTACACCCTGCGCACGTAATCGGCCTTTCTCGGGGCTGCTTCCTTCTTCCCCTCCGGCCTGCCGTAGCCGAGGATGACATTTCCCAT
>ONXW01000317.1 GCA_900321915.1 uncultured Eubacteriales bacterium | reverse complement strand
GATTGTATGGCAAACAATAATACAAGAGGCTCCGGAAATTCCTCCGGGAGGACCCGTTCCTCCGGGACCGCCTCACGCAGGACAGCCTCCGCGCGCCAGACAGCCGCGGCCGGCCAGAGCCGCTACGCGCGGAGGCGAAGGAAACACAGGAAGCAGGGGCCGCAGCTCTTTCTGGCCTATCTTCTGCGCGCTGCCGCTGTGGTGCTCGCAGTTCTCCTCCTCTGGTTTGTGCTGAAGGGCATCGCGGGCATTTTCCGCCACCCGGATGAGACAGAAGCCACCGTCACGGAAACCTCCGCGGAAGAGGTCACGGAAACCGAAACAGAGACCGAAACCCCGGAAGAGACAGAGCCCGACAACCGGATCCTCTCCAACGGGCGCTACATCGACCCCTCCCGTCCCATGGTCGCCCTGACCTACGACGACGGGCCGGAGCCGAAAGTGGGCAATGTCATCATGGACAGCCTGAATGCCGTGGACGGCCGCTGCACCTTCTTCATGGTGGGCAATACCGTAAAAAGGTCGGAGGAATCCATCGCGGAAGTAAAGCGTATGGCAGACGAGGGGTTCGAGGTTGCCAACCACTCCTGGGCCCACACATATTACAACAAGCTGACAAAGGATCAGGTCATCAATGACGTCCTGCAGTGCAACGAGGTCATCAAGGAGGTCTGCGGCGTAGAACCCAAGGTATTCCGTCTTCCGGGCGGCATCATCACCGATGATGTCCGGAGCTCCATCCAGATGCCGCTCATCTCATGGAGCATCGACACCCTCGACTGGAAGACGCGGGATGCCACCGCGACCATCAACGCGGTTCTCGGCGATGACGTCCACGTCCAGGACGGCGATATCATCCTGATGCATGAGCTTTACGTCTCCACCGGTGAAGCCAGCAAGGTCATCATCCAGACGCTTACCAATCTCGGCTTCCAGCTTGTTACGGTATCGGAGCTGATACAGTACCGTTCCGGCGGCTTTATCAATCCGGGCGTGCAGTACGGGCATTTCTATCTCTCCGACCTGCCGCCGGAGGCATTCCAGACTCCCGGGGAGGGGGCGTCCGCAGAAAATGCCGAATCACAGGAATCTTCCGCGGACGACGCGGAAACCCAGAGCAGTTCCGAACCCGAATCATCTTCAGGAACGACCGTCTGAACAGGAAACCGAATACAGGACAATCCCAAAAACAGGGGAAGGGGCATCCGCCGGGATGCCCCTTCCCCTGTTTTTCAAAGCCTCCGGTACCGGGCCTAAGGCTCCTTTTCCAGCGCTTTCTGTTCGTTTTTGATCTCCCAGTGTATCAGGAACGTCAGAAGTCCCCGCAGGATAATGATCGCGCCGAGTATGCCCAGCTCAGACCACTCACGGACAATCACCGTACGCAGAACCTCCCCGCCCATCTTGAAGCCGAGCGACAGGGCGATTCCCTCCGCCAGCTCCAGACGGCATTTTCTGTCCTTGCGAAGCCAGTTTATGAAACTGACAACCGATGTGTATACCAGGACAATGATGCCCAGCATTTCCATCAGCATCGTGCACATCTCCACGATGACCTTCAGATTATCCTCCGCTCCGGCAACCAATTCAAACATAAGTCTTTTCCTTTCTCATTTCCCCCGGTTTGCGCTTTACCATTCCCCGAAACACTGTTAAACTGTTGTTGAAAACTTCCATTCGTCACGGAGGGTGTGGTATGCCGAACAAAAAGCGCGTTTTTGACATCATTCAGATCGGCCATGATTTCGATTTTATCAGCAGGGCCTTCGATTTCTTCATCATGGGAATGGTCGTCATCAATCTCGCCATTGCCATACTGGAAACCTTTTCCTTCTCCGAGCCCTGGCAGCCGGTAATGGACGGATTTGAAACATTCACGGTCATCTGCTTCACCGTCGAATACCTTCTGCGCGTCTGGACCGCGGAGTATCTCTACCCGAAGGAAACCCGCGGCCGGGCCGTATGGCGCTATATGACCTCCTTCAGCGGGATCATAGACCTTTTGTCCTTCCTTCCCTTTTATCTCCCGGTATTCTTCCCGGCCGGCGTCGTGGCATTCCGGATGCTCCGCATCATCCGGATCTTCCGCCTGTTCCGGGTCAACTCCTACTATGACGCCCTGAATGTCATCGGCGATGTCATTAACAGCAAGAAGGACCAGCTGCTGTCTTCCATCTTCATCATCCTGATCCTGATGACAGCCTCCTCCCTCTGCATGTACAGCCTGGAGCACGATGTCCAGCCCGACGTCTTCCGGAATGCGTTTTCGGGGCTCTGGTGGTCCGTATCCACCCTTCTCACGGTCGGATACGGGGATATCTACCCTGTCACGCTGGCGGGACGCATCTTCGGGATCATCATCACCTTCCTGGGCGTCGGCATGGTGGCCATCCCCACAGGTATCCTTTCCGCCGGCTTCGTGGAGCAGTATACCAGGGTCAAATCACTGAACGCCTACTCGGAAGACAATGACATCCGCTTTGTCCGCCTGGAAATGACGGATAACCACCCGTGGTCCGGGAAAACCGTGAAGGATCTGCCTCTGCCGCCGGGCCTGATACTCGCCCTCATCCAGAGGCGCGGCCAGGTGATTGTGCCCCACGGCGATACGGATATCCTCCCGGCAGACCACCTGATTCTCGGCGCGGAAAGCTTCCGGGACGACGCCAGCCTGAACCTGAAGGAACTTACCGTCCGGGCTGACCACCCCTGGAACGGGGCATACATCCGGGATCTCGACCTTCCCCGCCTGTCCCTGATCGTCATGGTCAGGAGGGATAAGAAAACCCTTATTCCCAACGGTTCGCTGAAGCTTCTCGAAGGTGACACCATCCTCATCTACACAAAACTGAAGAGGGCCCTCTCGGAAGCGCCGACCATTGAAGTGTAAAGGATTTAATCCTCGTCTTCATCCCCCGTAGAAAAGGCATATCCGGCCTCTGTCAGCTTCTCCGCAATAATCTTCTGGGTTTTGTGGAACTGGCGGAGGCTGTTGTTGTAATCATAGAGGTCCGAATAGCGCTGCAGCTGCAGCCTGTCCTTTCCCATGGCGGTCACCACGGCCGTCGTGATGCCCTGGCCGTTCATCTCACGGTAAATCTCCTCCAGGACCCTGTCCGGGTCGCCGTCCTTCCAGTCTCCCTGTATCGTATAATCCTCATAGACCTTCAACCGCAGATTCCTCCCTCTCCTCCAGGTACTTTTTTGCCGGAATGTATACCTCCAGCCTTTCCCGGTCCCTTTCCGTCACCCGGTCAAGGCGGGTATAATCCATATTGTGGCGCAGATCCGCCAGCTTTATCTGCCTTGCGACGGGATCGACCGCCAGGCGCTCAATGTAGACGCGGTAGCTTTCCCCCTCCCGCCGGGTCAGCAGCATCACAGTCTTAACCACATCTTCCGGAAATCCGTATTCTTTCAGTTCCTCCGGCGTCGCGCCGGTATCCTCCAGTACATCGTGAAGCAGCGCTGCCGCCGTACTCAGTTCATCTTTCATCTCCTCCGCCACGTGCCAAGGATGAAATACATACGGCACGCCGGAGAGATCCGACTGGTCCTTCTGCTTCAGGAACATATACCTCATGGCCATCTTCGTCAGCTCAGTGTAAATCATCATGTCCTCCAAACGGCTGTGTTACGAAGTTATTCGGCTCCTGACAGTTCCTCCACGGTCTTTCCCTTGATTTCCGGTCCGGCGCCGCCGCGGAGATTCTTCTCCAGGAAGCGGAAGCACCCGGAAAATACCGACTTTTCCATCTCTTCCCTTCCCGCCGCATCGGACACTTTGTACTTTTCCAGTTTCCAGGGGATAATATCCTCCTCATAGAGGTTGCACACCGACTGCAGCACATCGCGTTTTGCAGCGATGCACTCGGTTTCCCCTCCGTATTCCGACAAGATACAGTAATACTTTTTCCCGGTTTCCATGTCCTCAACCGTAAGCATGGCCGCTGCCGGGCCGTTCGTCTTGTCGCAGCATGCCCCCATCTGGATCTGGCCTCTCTCGATCCGCACCGCTCTCAGCTTCATCGCTGTCCTCCGTAAGTCTTCCCCCAGGTTTCCGGCAACTCATATTCTGTTATTCTGTCTACCTTTCTATCATAACCCATCAGCGGGAAAAATGCACCCGCTCCCGGTGAAAAAAACG
>ONXW01000316.1 GCA_900321915.1 uncultured Eubacteriales bacterium | reverse complement strand
TGGATATCATCTATTACCCGGATATCAATGAATACGGAGGGAACCGGAGCCTGCAGGCGGTGGTCCGCAGATATCGGTTTCACTGAAAAACAGAGAGCTTCGGAACGGGGAAAACACTATGATACGACGTGAAGACATCATGCCCATCAGTTTCCTGAAGATGGAGAAATTTACCGGGAGCTTCCGGGGCATGCGGTACCGCATGGAGATGACAAAGATACCGGCGGATGAGGAAAAAGGCACCGGGGAGCAGACAGTTCTTTCTGCGGTGCACTGGCCGGAGCCCTTTGCCTTTGACGCGACCCCGCAGGAGCAGAAGGTCAGGGCAGAATTTGACTTCAGTGAAGATGGAATTGAAAAAGCAGTCGATTGGCTGAACCGGGAGTGGGAATCTGCCGGGAGGCCGGAGAGATAACATATGAACTGGAAAACAGAGTATAAGGAAGGACTTGCCGGCGGACTTGCCATCGGCCTGGGATACCTTCCGGTTTCATTTACCTACGGATTTATGGCGGTATCGGGCGGCCTGCCGGTATGGGTGGCAGTCCTGATATCCCTGACCAACCTGACGAGCGCCGGGCAGTTTGCGGGCACCAACCTGATATTTGCCGGCGCGGGATACCTGGAGCTGACGCTGACGGTGCTGGTAATAAACCTGCGGTACATGCTGATGTCCCTGTCCCTCTCCCAGAGACTGGAGAGAGGCATGTCCACCGTGAAGAGGCTGCTGTTCTCCTTCGGCATCACCGATGAGACCTTCGTGGTTGCTTCCGTGCGGAAGGGGGACCTGACCTTCCCCTACCTGATGGGCCTGATCACGCTGCCGATCGTGGGGTGGAGCACGGGGACGGCCCTGGGAGCCTGCATTACCGGGCTTCTGACGCCGGAACTGCAGAGCGCCATGGGGATCGCCCTGTACGCGATGTTTATCGCGATTATTATCCCGCCGGCCAGAGAATCCCACCCGATCGTGGTTATTATCGTGACAGCGGTTGCGGCGGGACTTGTGATGCGCTATGTTCCGGTGTTCGGGTTTATCTCCTCCGGATTCCGGATTATCCTCGCGACGGTGATCGGCGCCGCTGTGGGGGCAAAGCTGTTTCCGCGGTACGACGCGGACGGCAATGCGCTGACGGTGCCGGTTGACGAGAAAGGAGAAGGCTGATGGAACTGAAGAGAGTCCTTATCTGTGTTTTTCTGATGGCGCTGGTGAGCTATCTGCCCAGAATGCTTCCCGTGACTATTTTCCGGAAGCAGATCACTTCCCCTTTCATACGGTCGTTTCTGGATTATACGCCCTACGCGGTGCTTGGGGCGCTGACGTTTCCCGATGTGTTTTTTTCCACGGGGAACCTGTACTCAGCGTTGGGCGGGACCATCGTCGCCCTGTTCCTCGGTTACCGGGGAAAGAGCCTGGTGGTTGTTGCCATTGCCGCGATAATTACGGTTTATCTTCTTGAGATGGCTGGAGGTGTGTTGTGAGAATTCTGAAAGGTGCCGAGGTTGCCGCGGAGATTCGGACGAAGATCCTGGAGGAACTGAAGGAACTGGACCACACGCCGACGCTGGCCACGGTCCGCATCGGGGAGCAGGGAGACGATATCGCCTATGAGCGGAATGCGGCGAAGCGCATGACCAGCTATTCCCTGAAGACAAAACACTATGTTTACCCGGCGGATATCACGAACGAAGAGTTCCTGGAGGCCATACGGGCGCTGAACAATGATCCGGAGATCGACGGGATCCTGCTGCTCCGGCCGTTCCCGAAGCAGATTGACCATGAGTCCGTGATGTATACCATCGCGCCCCGTAAGGATCTGGACGGCATCAGCCCGATGAATATGGCGCGGGTATTCTGCTGGGATGACAGGGGATTTGCCCCTGCGGTGGTGGAGGCAGTCGTGCGGATTCTGAAGCATTACGGTGTTGAGCTTTCCGGGAAAACAGCCACCATCGTGGGCAGGAGCGAGGTGGTCGGGCGGCCGCTGTGTATGCTCCTTCTCAAGGAAAACTGTACCGTGACCATGTGCCACACGAAGACGAGGGACCTCCCCACGGCCTGCAGGACCGCAGATATCCTGGTGAGCTGCGCCGGGGCGAGGAAGCTGATTGACCGTTCCTGCATCAAGCCGGGCGCCGTGGTTATCGACGTCGGCTTCAATGTGGACGGGGAAGGCAATCTCTGCGGGGATGTGGATTTTGAGAGCATAAGGGATGTGGCGGAAGCGGCGACTCCCGTTCCCGGTGGCGTCGGCGGCGCGACTACCGCGATACTGGCGGAGCACCTGGTGAAAGCGGCAAAGACTTGTTTTTCTGAAAACTACTGTGTAAAATAGGATTCAGACAGAACAGCATCTCCGGACAGGAGGTGCGATGAAAAAGAAATATCGCCGGTTTGCGGGGGCCATGGCCGGGGCCGTACTTACAGCCCTGCTTTCCGGAATGTATATGATGGGCTGCGGAATGGAAGAGCGCCGGGAAAATGAGATTATCCTGGCCGATACGCAGGAAGCGGAGCCTGTATCCGAAGGACAGTCGGAGACGGGGCCGGAAGAAGAAGCGCTGTTGTACGTCCACGTGTGCGGCGAGGTACATGAGCCGGGGGTGTACGCCCTGCCCGGCGGCAGCAGGGTCATGGACGCGGTGGAGAGCGCCGGCGGGATGACGGAGGATGCCGACAGGGACCGGCTGAACCTGGCGGAGACGATCGCGGACGGCCAGCAGATAAGGATTCCGGGACTCGGGGAAGACCCGGGGGCATCTGCTTCCGCGGAATCCCGCGATGACAGGGTGAATATCAACACAGCCTCCCGGGAGGAGCTGATGACGCTTCCGGGAATCGGCGCCTCGCGCGCGGAAGACATCCTGTCCTACAGGGCAGGGGCGCGGTTTGAGAAACCGGAAGATATCATGAAGGTGCCGGGCATCAAGGAAGGGGCGTTCCGCAAGCTGGAGGGCCGGATCCGGACTGACTGAACCTGCGCGGGAGCGGGCAGGTATTTAATATAAGAGGTAGAGAATGGCAAAGGTTCTGGTTGTCGACGATGAGAGGTCGATTGTAAAAGGAATCCGATACAGCCTTCTGCAGGATAATTATGAGGTGGACTGTGCCTATGACGGCGAGGAAGCGCTCGCCATGGCACGGGCGAATACATATGATATCGCACTGCTGGACGTGATGCTCCCGAAGATGTCGGGAACGGAAGTCTGCCAGGCAATCCGGGAATTTTCGGATCTGCCGATTATCATGCTGACGGCAAAAAGTGAAGATATGGACAAAATCCTGGGATTGGAGTACGGGGCGGATGATTATATCACGAAGCCTTTCAATATCCTGGAAGTCAAGGCGCGCATGAAAGCGATTCTCAGGCGCAGTGCCAGGCAGAAGAAGAATGAGCAGGAGGAGGCAAAGCCCCAGGCGGTGCTTTCCGCGGGAGACCTGCGGCTGGATACGGAGAGCCGGCGGCTTCTCCGGGGAGACCGTGAGATCAACCTGACGGCGAGGGAGTATGACCTTCTGGAGCTGTTTGTCCGGAATCCCGGCCATGTGTACAGCAGGGAAGAGCTGCTGAAGCTGGTCTGGGGAAACCGGGCTGCCGCGGGCGGCGATGTGCGTACGGTTGATGTGCATGTGCGGAGACTGCGCGAAAAGGTAGAGCCCAGTCCCAGCGAACCGAAGTACATTCATACCAAATGGGGCGTCGGATACTACTTCCGGTCCCGCAGGGATTAGGAAACACAGGATGAAGATAACCATCATAGCCGCGGGAAAGATCAAAGAGAAGTACTGGAACGACGCCATCTCGGAATATATGAAGCGGCTGGGCCGCTACTGCAGGCCGGAGATCATCGCGGTAAACGATGAAAAGACGCCTGACAGGGCGGGACCGGCACTGGAAAGACAGATAAAGGACACGGAGGGCGAAAGGATCCTGCGGCATATCGCTGACGACGCGTTTGTCG
>ONXW01000315.1 GCA_900321915.1 uncultured Eubacteriales bacterium | reverse complement strand
CAGCTGAAAGGCGCAGGAAAGATGGGTGAATTCTACACGATCTGCAATGAGACTCTGAAGACGGTAGTCCCGATCCTCTTTGTAACAGCTGCCGGCGGAGTGCTCGGAAAAGTTATCTCTGCATCTGACATGGTCAACTATATCTCCTCACACGCGGAAGTACTCTCTACGATGGGCATCTTCTTCCCGTTCCTTCTTTCCGCGATCCTGAAGTCTGCACAGGGTTCTTCCACTGTCGCGCTTACTACCACTGCGGGTATCGTCGCGCCTCTTCTTCCTGTGCTCGGCTTTACAACACCAGTTCAGGTCACTCTGGTCTGCATGGCGATCGGCGCAGGCGCGATGACGGTATCCCATGCGAACGACTCGTATTTCTGGGTGGTCACAAACTTCGGGGCTATGTCTCCGGACCGCGGTTATAAGACACAGACGATGAATACGCTGGTGATGGGCATTGCATCTATCATTGAAATTGCACTTCTCAGCCTGTTCCTTCACTGATTGCTTTCGATGGAGAGAGGAGATACCATATGAAGCTTTTATTTGCATCTGATTCATTTAAAGGAAGCCTGACAAGTGAAAAAACCGTAGAGCTGCTCGGCAGGGCCGCCCGGGAGGTATTCGGTGAATGTGAATGCTCCGGCGTTCCGGTCGCCGACGGCGGTGAAGGAACCGTTGAAGCCGTAATCGCTGCGGAGCAAGGCGAACGGGTTACCGTGAAAGTTCACGGGCCGCTTATGGAAGAAACCGAAAGTTTTTACGGAATCTTTGACGGAGATAAGGCTGTCATTGAGATGGCGGCCGCTTCCGGACTGCCAATGGTACCTGAAGAACTGCGGAATCCGCTGAACACCACTACCTTCGGTACCGGCGAGCTGATCCTGGATGCGCTGAAACGAGGATACCGAGACATATCGATCGCAATCGGCGGCTCCGCGACCAATGACGGCGGCATGGGCTGCGCCAGAGCACTCGGCGTAAAATTCCTGGATTGTGAGGGAAATGAACTCGAAGGGTTCGGACGTGATCTTGAAAAAGTAGCGTCCATCGACGTCTCCGGCCTGGATGAGCGCGTAAAGAAGTCGAAGATCACGGTGATGTGCGATGTCACCAATCCTCTCTGCGGAAAGAACGGAGCCACCTGGACTTTCGGAAAACAGAAGGGGGCAACTCCCGAAATTCAGGAAAAACTGGAAGAGGGTATGTGCAGCTATCGCGATGTCATCAAAGAGACCTTCGGCATAGATTGTGACGAGATCCCCGGTGCCGGCGCTGCAGGCGGACTCGGCGCCGCGCTCAAGGTGTTCCTCGGCGGAGAGATGAAGTCCGGAATCGAGACAGTGCTGCAATTAATCCGGTTTGACGAACGTCTCGAGGGCGTTGATCTCGTTGTAACCGGAGAAGGGCGTACCGACTGGCAGAGCTGTTTCGGCAAGGTCATGCAGGGCGTCGGCATGCATGCGAAGGCGAAGGGCGTTCCTGTCCTCGGCCTTTCCGGTTCGCTGGGGAAAAATGCGATGGATATCTGCCGCTGCGGCGTATCCTCCCTGATGACGACGGTGAATGCCCCGATGCCCCTTAGTGAAGCTCTGGAGCGGGCAGAGGAGCTCTATTATGAAGGCGCTCTCCGGATGTTCCGTTTTGTCAGGACAGGGATGGAAATGAGATAACATGATAAATAAGTAAAAGAGGCTGCTGAATGAGGCACGAGTATACACTGATATGCTCACTTCATGCGGCAGCCTCTTTTTATAAATAAGTACCTTAAACTGCAAGTGAAAGTTTGACTTTATCTTTTGCAGATATTATAGTGATAATTGAATTATCAATTCAAAATAGGAGGAGATTATGTCTTTACCTGACAGGAGTATTGATCCGCGCCTGCTGTCTGCAGCAAAGGAGGAATTTCTGGAAAAGGGCTTTGAAAAAGCATCGCTTTCGGAGATCTGTAAAGCGGCCGGCGTGACCACAGGAGCCCTGTACAGGCGTTATCAGGGAAAAGAAGAACTGTTTTCCGCGCTTGTATCAGACACCGTTAAGGATATGGAGGAGTATATTTCCGGGATAGAGAGAACGAACCTGACAGGTTTTAACGACCAGGAACTGTATGATTCTTTTTCGATGGCGCCGGAGATGAACAGGAGATGGCTTCAGTTTTTATATGATCACAGGGAAGGCTTTACGCTTCTGATCCGTTGTTCTTCTGGAACCCGGTATGAGAATTTTCATCAGGACTGGACTGAAAAAATGAATGTCCTGGATTATAAATTCTATCAGGAGGCGCGACGGCGGGGGATGGCTTCGAAGGACCTTACGGAGCAGGAACTGCATGTTCTTACAT
>ONXW01000061.1 GCA_900321915.1 uncultured Eubacteriales bacterium | reverse complement strand
TATCAGGACGGACGAGGCAAAGAAGGAAGCTGAAAGATGGTACCGTTCCGTGTTTTCGCCGGTGCGTCCGGGGGACTGCAACCAGGCCCTGATGGACCTCGGTGCGGCAGTCTGCCTTCCGAACGGGACGCCCGCCTGCGGGAAATGCCCCTGGAAGGACAGGTGTTCTGCCCACAGGACCGGGCAGGAGACCCTGTTCCCCGCGGCTGTTCAGAAGAAGCCGCGGCGGAGGGAAGACCGCACGGTATTCCTTCTCCGGCGCGGGGAAGGAAAAGACAGGAAATATGCCCTCCGGAAGAGGCCCCGGAAGGGACTTCTCGCCGGGCTCTGCGAGTTCCCGAACGCGGAAGGGCGCCTGGGCGGGGCAGAGGCCGCGGAATGGGTGCGTGATATGGGTTTTGAGCCGCTGGAGATTGTGCCGGCGGGGGACGCGAAGCATGTTTTTACCCATATCGAGTGGCATATGACAGGATACCTGGTGGATATCGCCCCCGCGGCGGAGAGCGGATCCCCCGGGGCGTCCGGGGAAGGCGGAGCCTTAGGCCCTGCGGCGCCGGAGAACAGCCTCTTCTTTGCGGGGACAGAGGATCTCACGGAGCGCTGGTCGCTGCCGTCCGCATTTTCCGCATACCTGAAATACATATTGAGACATTCATGAAACGACTGGAGACAGTATGGATCTGACATTTCAACCGATAAAAACCGGGGATATCCCGAAGATGATGCCGTTTTACTCAATGCGGCCCAATAAGACCTGCGACAGCATTTTCCTGGAATCCTACATATGGAAAGCCTACTACAACGTGCAGTACGCCATCTGGGAGGACAGGGCGCTCCTCTGGCTGATGGAGATGGACGGACACATGTTTTCGGCCATGCCGCTTTGCCGGCCGGAGGACCTTCCGGACGCGTTCGCGGCCATCGAGCGGTATTTTAACGAGAACCTGGGGTTCCCCTTGGTGATCAACCTGGCGGACGAGGATGCGATCAACCTCCTGCAGCTTCCCGCGGACAGATATCTCGTGGAGGAGCAGCTGGATGCCCGGGATTACCTGTACGACGGCGAAGCCCTCAGGACGCTTTCGGGAAAGAAGCTTCACAAGAAGAAGAACCGCCTGAATGTGTTTAAGCGCAATTATGAGGGCAGGTATGAGTACCGGAGGCTTTCCTGCGCGGACGGGGCTGCCGTGAGGGACTTCCTGGATAAATGGCGCGAAGGCCGGGATGACGGGGAGGGCGGCGCCCACCTGGATTATGAGGCGGAGGGCGTCTACGATATCCTCATGAACTGCGGCATGATCCCCTGCAGCATGGGCGGCGTCTTTATTGACGGCAAACTGGAGGCTTTTACCATCGGCGGGTACAACGAGCTGGAGAAGATGGCGGTGATCCCCATCGAGAAGGCGAACCCGGAGATCGACGGCATTTACCAGTTCATCAACCAGGCGTTCCTGCTGGACGCCTTCCCGGAGGCAGTCCTGGTAAACCGGGAGGACGACGTGGGCCTGGAGGGACTCCGCCAGGCGAAGCTCTCCTACAATCCCGCGGGCTACGCCCGTAAGTTCCTGGTGCAGCAGCTTGTGGACGGCCAGAAGGGCTATCACTGGGCTGAGCGCATTGAGAATACGACGGCGGGTCCGGCGCTGGCCTACCTGGAGGGTGACGACAGGCAGGTGACGAGGCCGCTGTACGAGGCCTGTTTCCCGGAGGACTCCGCGTCATTTACGGACTACTACTACGCGGAGAAGGTAAAGGACAACCGGGTGCTGGTGAAAAAGGAAAACGGCCTTATCATGTCGATGACGCACCTGAACCCCTACACGGCGGATTTCCGGGGGAAGGAGCTGCAGCTGGACTATCTCGTGGCGGTGGCCACTTCGCCGGAACGGCAGCGGGAAGGCCATTACGCGGACCTGTTCCGGGAGCTCCTGCAGGATCAGCTGGAGGAGGGAAAGCCCTTTACCTGGCTGGTGCCGGTGAATCCGGACGTATACAGGCCCTTCGGGTTTACCTTTGTGGGCGATGTCTGCTCCTTCCGCCTGACGGAGGACGCGGAAAAGCGCCTGGCCCGCCGGACCTGCACGGATTCGAAGGAGGATCTTGCGGCCGCCGCGGAGTATATGGAAAGGTGGCTTTCGGCCCGGGCGGAACTCCACACGCGGCGGGATAAGGCCTATGTCAGGAGGATGCTGAAGGAGCTGGCCTCGGAGGAGGGAACCCTGGAGTTTCTCTGTGACGGGGAAACTGTGGTCGGCCTGTACGCGGAATGGGGCTTCGGGGAGCGGGAAGTGCGGCTCCTCTACGCGGACGGCCCCTATGTGGAGGAAACCGGGAAAAAGCCCTGGAGCATGGCCCGGGTGACCGACGCGCGCACGCTCTTTACCCTTTTCCGGAAGAAGCCGGAAGAGCCGGATGTGCTGGCGGAGCTCGGAGCCGGGCAGGAGGAAAGCTTTTATGACCCGGATGAGGACGCGGCGGACGCCGGGGAGGAGGAAGGCGTCGTGATCAATATCCGGATTGCGGACCCGATCCTCGCTGAAAACAACCGCACCTTCGTGTGGACCCTCACGGAGAGGGGCGCCTCCGCGGTACCTGCGGACGAGATGGCATCCTACGGAGAGCATGCGGGAGCTTCCGGAAAGGACGCGGACAATGGGGAAAATGCCCCTGAAAGCGTTGTTGAACCGGATATCACCGTGACGCCGGAGGAGCTTGTGAGCTGGCTCTTCGGCAGGGAGAGCATGTACCGGCTCTGGCCGGATGCCGGGGTGAAAGCATTTACCCTGCTGAACCAGGTAGACATCATAAATGGTGTATATCTGGACGAACTGGTGTAAAATATAACTATAGTGTGGGAAAGGAGTGCTGAAGCATGGATGAGAAGATTGCGAAACTGAAAAGCTGGATTGACGAATGCTCAAGAATTGTATTTTTCGGCGGCGCCGGGGTCTCGACCGAGAGCGGCGTGCCGGATTTCCGGAGCGTGGACGGCCTCTATAATCAGCAGTATGATTATCCTCCCGAGACCATCCTGAGCCATACCTTTTTCATGCGAAAGCCAGAGGAGTTCTACCGGTTTTACCGGGCGAAAATCCTGGTTCCGGGAATCAAGCCCAACCGGGCCCATTACGCCCTCGCGAAGCTGGAGGAGCAGGGAAAGCTTTCCTGCGTCATCACCCAGAACATCGACGGGCTGCACTCCGACGCGGGCAGCAAAGAAGTCCTGGAGATCCACGGAACCGTGCGGAAAAACCGCTGCATGAAATGCGGCAAGTTCTACACCGGCGAGGAAGTGCGGCTGATGGAGGGCGTTCCGCGCTGCGAGTGCGGCGGCATCATCAAGCCGGAAGTGGTCCTCTACGAGGAAGGCCTGGACATGCAGCTCCTGAACAAGTCCGTCGACTATATCCGGAAGGCGGATATGCTGATCATCGGCGGGACATCGCTTGTGGTCTATCCGGCGGCGGGACTCGTCGACTATTATCGCGGAGACAAGCTGGTCCTGATCAACAAGCAGGCCACATCCCGGGACGCGGACGCGGACCTGGTGATCAGCGACAGCATCGGCAAAGTGCTCGGAGAAGCCGTCGGCGTATGACGGCAAATCCGCGGGTGAGACCGGGGTGACAGGGAAAAAGCTATGGATTTTGAGATTGGAGATATCGTTAAACTGAAAAAAGAACATCCCTGCGGCAGCCGTGAGTGGAAGATTCTCCGGGTCGGCGCGGACTTCCGCCTGCAGTGCATGGGCTGCGGCCACCAGGTCATGATGGCCAGGCGGCTGGTGGAAAAGAATGTGCGCGGCGTGCGGCGTGAAGAGTGACGGGGATAAGTGAGATAATACCGGAAATACCCGCCGGACAAGGCATAACAGCCTGTCCAGCGGGCTTTTTCATGTAGATTTTCGCCAGAATGCCACGGTCTCGGGCCCCTGAAAAGCAGACCACGAAATGCCGATTGCATCTTCCGGAAAAAACAGCTATACTTTAGTACTATGTACCGATAAAAATGCAAATGACTGAAGAGAGGAGTACACAGGTTAATGTCGATAGAGAAAAAAACATCCATACAGGACATTCTTGACAGGAACCGCATCATGATTATCGACGGTTCCATGTCCACAGCTCTGGAAAAGCTGGGCGCGAAGCTGAATTCCAGCCTCTGGACTGCGAAAGCCCTGGAGGTTTCCCCGGAACTGGTAAAGCAGGTCCACCTGGACTATTTCCGCGCAGGCGCGGACTGCGGCATTACCTGCAGCTACCAGGCGACCATCCCGGGCCTGATGGAAAATGGTTCCACCCGGGAGGAGGCGGAGGCCCTGATCGCCCGCTCCGTCACCCTGTTCCTGGAGGCCAGGGAAGAGTGGTGGAAGGAGGAGGGAGAGAAAGAGGGCCGCGCATGGCCTCTCTGCCTTGCCGGCATCGGCCCCTACGGCGCCTATCTGGCGGACGGATCCGAGTACCGCGGCAATTACGGGGTGAGCGATGAGACCCTTATCGAATTCCACCGGCGCAGGATGGAGATTCTCCATGAGGCCGGGGCGGATGTGCTGCTGATCGAGACACAGCCCTCCCTCCGGGAAGCCCTGCTGGAGGCGGATATCGCGGAGGAGCTGGGCGCGGATTACTGGATCAGCTTCTCCTGCAGGGACGGAAAACACATCAACGAGGGAAATCCCATCAGGGAATGCGCGGAGGTTCTCTCCGAGGGACATCCCCATCTCAAGATGATCGGCGTCAACTGCACAAAGCCCGAGTACATCGAGAGCCTGATCCGGGAGCTGAAAGCATCGACCAGCCTGCCTGTCGCCGTCTACCCGAACAGCGGCGAGGTCTACGACCCGGTCACCAAGACCTGGCACGGCGAGGGCGTGGACAAAAACTTCGGAGATTACGCGTTTGCCTACATGAAGGCGGGCGCGGACGCCGTCGGCGGGTGCTGTACTACCGTGGACTACCATATCCGTCAGACCGTGGAGGCGAAAGAGCGTTTCCTGGCCGGGGGCGCGCAGCCCGCGATGCGGCCGTGATATGCGGAATAACCGGAATGCTGATTGTGAAAACCCGGGAACAGAACCGACAGAGGGGAGAATAGAAGCGTATGGCAGCATTAACAGATTTCATGTATATGGTAGATGACTTTTTGTGGGGGACCTGGATGACAGTGCTCCTGGTGGGCGTGGGCATCGTGCTCAGCGTCCGCTTCGGATTCCGGTACCAGAGAAAAATCGGATTTAACTTTAAGAATACCTACGGCAAAATCGGCGCGAAAGGGGAGGGCGAAGGCACCATCTCCGGATTCCGGGCGGCCTGCACGGCTCTTGCCAACACCGTGGGAACCGGCAATATCAGCGGCGTGGCGACAGCCATTGTCAGCGGCGGCCCCGGCGCCCTGGTCTGGATGTGGGTATCCGCCTTCTTCGGCATGTCCACCAAGGCCTGCGAGATTATCATCGGC
>ONXW01000343.1 GCA_900321915.1 uncultured Eubacteriales bacterium | reverse complement strand
GGCGATTGTCATCTCCGGTATTATCCTGAAAAAGACCAGGGCCTTTGCCGGCGAACCCGCTCCCTTTGTCATGGAGCTCCCGCAGTACCACATTCCCAGCGCAAAGAACGTACTCAGGGCAACCTGGGAGCGCGGCTGGTCATTTATCAAGAGAGCCGGAACCATTATCCTGGTTTCCTCCATTATCCTCTGGTTCCTGCAGGGCTTCGGCTTTACGGAGGAAGGCTTCGGCCTGGTAGAGTCAAGCGACGCTTCCCTCCTCGCTGCCTTAGGTTCCGCCATCGCCTTTATCTTCGCCCCCCTGGGCTTCGGCACCTGGCAGGCGACGGTGGCGACCATCACCGGCCTTATCGCGAAGGAAGAAGTTGTCAGCACCTTCGGCGTTCTGTATCCCGGAAACCTTTCCCGCGAGATTGCGGGTCATTTCACCGAGATCAGCGCTTATTCCTTCATGGTCTTCAATCTCCTCTGCGCCCCCTGCTTCGCGGCTATCGGCGCCATCAAGCGGGAGATGAACAATACAAAGTGGACGCTCGGCGCCATCGGTTACATGTGCGGATTCGCCTATGTCATCGCGCTGATTGTCTACCAGCTCGGTTCCCTGCTCTCCGGAGGTTCCTTCGGTATCGGAACAGTGGCGGCCCTCGCCGCCGTGGCTGCCATCATCTGGCTCCTCTTCCGAAAGGGAACTGACAGTGCGGAATACGTCTCCACACGCGCTGTGGAAGCGGCAAAATAAAACATACGGAAAATAACTGACAGAACGCAGCAAAGAGGCTGCCGCATCATTGTGCGGCAGCCTCAGCTGTCTGTATCAGTACTCCACGCCTCTCATAAGAGCAATTCTCTCTTTTTCCCCGGAAGGCCAGTAGAAGGATCCCAGGGCGTATTCTGTCTCCATGTCCGCGGTGAAATAGAATGCGTCGAACTCTATCCTGTCATAGGCAGACCTGGCCTCAGCAGTGCCTGCCTCCCTGTTGAAGGTACCCTTCAGAGTATCCTGACCCTCTTCCGGAACGCTTTGCCCGGCAGAGGGATCCCAGATATAGGCAAAGTTCAGGGTGATGATAAAGGAATCTCCCTCCGTGGTGATGTCCGCGTTGAAGTAGCGCTCCATCTCACCGCCGTACTCGCCGTTTTTCGTAAACATGAAAGCCTTCCATCCCCCGTTGAGGAGCGGCTGCAGTTCGTCCGTGACACGGTACACATCCGGCGCCGAGAGGACCTGTCCGGCACCGGTCCCGTCATGGTTGATATAATCCAGGGCCCACTCAAAATCCATTGCGGCAGCATTTTCCGTGGTGGAAAGACGCTTCGCGAAGCCGCGGTAGTCCTCCTCCGTGAGCACATACTCATCCACAAATGCCGTTTCCCCCGGCACAGCGCCATTTTCGCCGCCCAGGCCACCTTCCGGTCCGCCGCCAAGTCCTCCCGGGACTCCGCCGGTTCCGCCTGGTTCTCCGCCCGATTTCGACCCCTTAAGGATGTCATCCAGATCTACTCTGGGAATATCCGCAAGAACATCTCCCGCAGTTTCTGCGGCAGTTTCCGCAAAAGGCTCCGAGACATCTTCCGCGGAAGGCTCCTCCCGGGTACCGGCGGTTTCCTCCCTGGTTTCCTCCCTGGTTTTCTCCGGTTTTTCCTCTTTCTTTCCCTCGTCTTTCGTCGTCTCCTGCTTTGCAGAGGCTTTTTTATCCTCGTCCTTCCCGTCCCCGCCCAGCAGGAAGAAACCCGCCCCGGCCACGGCCAGGACAAGAACTATTCCCGCAATGACGAGCAGCAGCGGACCGGGACCTTTTTTTGCCGGCGGCGCAGACTGATACTGCGGCGGCATCTGCTGATACGGCGGCGGCGCCTGCTGATACTGCGGCGGCGGTGCCTGCTGATACTGCGGCGGCGGTGCCTGCTGGTACTGCGGCGGCGGCGCCTGCTGACCACTTCCCGTCACGGCCCCGCAGTTTTCACAAAACCTGCTGTTATCGGGAATCTGCTTCCCGCAATTCGTGCAAAACATATCCAGGCTCCTCTCTTTTTATCTTTATGCCGTCAAAACGGCGCTGCGTCAGTTTTTGCGCAGATTGCCCGCGGTTTCTCCCTGCAGGAGCCCTGCTGCCCTCTCCAGTTCCTCGCGGATATGGATGTGCTGCGGACATACCTGCTCGCAGGCGCCGCATTTGATGCACTCCGAGGCCCGTTTCCTGCCGTGGGCGTCCACCAGCCATCCCTGCCGTCCCAGGGCAATTGTCATGTTTTTGTAAAGGGTATAGTAATTCATCGCGATAAAGGTGCCCGAAATGCCGATATCCATCGGACAGACCTTCGCGCAGTAATCACAGGCCGTGCAGGGGACAATGGGAATGCTCCGCAGGATTTCCTGCGCTTTTCCGATAACCCCGAGCCTCTCCTCATCCAGGGATGTGAAATCCTGAAGGGAGGAAATATTGTCCTCCATCTGCTCCATGGAATTCATGCCGGAGAGCGCCACGACCACACCCTCCTGTCCTGCCGCGAACCGGATCGCCCAGGAAGCGCAGCTCCTCTCAGGGTCCGCTTCCTTAAACAGCTTTTCCACGGATTCGGGCGGCGCGGCCAGAAGCCCGCCCTTCACGGGTTCCATGACGATAATGGGCTTTCCGTGCTTTCTCGCGACCTCATAGCATTCCCGGGACCTGATTTCCGGCGCGTCCCAGTCGGCGTAGTTGATCTGCAGCTGCACAAACTCCATCTCAGGATGGGCGGTAAGGATGGCATCCAGCTCCTCCGGCTGCGCGTGGAAGGAAAATCCCGCATGCTTAATCAGGCCTTCCCGCTTCTTCTCCTGCACAAAATTCCAGCAGTCGAAACGGTCAAAAAACTCTGACCGGAATTCTCCCAGGTTGTGAAGCAGATAAAAGTCGAAATACCCCGCGCCTGTAGCCTCAAGGGAGCTGTCAAACTGGGCGTAGGCCTCCTCCTTCGTCTTGCATCCGATCCAGGGTGCCATCTTTGTGGCCAGCAGGTACTTCTCCCTGGGGTAGCGGTCCACCAGGGCCTCCTTCAGCGCTTTCTCGCTGTCCGGGTATGCCCAGGCGGTGTCAAAATAGGTAAATCCCGCTTCCAGGAACCGGTCCACCATCTTCTTGATCAGTTCAATATCAGGCCTGTCATCCTTCTTCGGAAACCGCATGGCCCCGAAACCGAGTTATTTGATATCCATCCCGAAATATTCCATGTTCTCCTCCCGTCCCTATTCTGACGCGTTCCGGCGCATTTTCCCCCGGAACCCTGCTCAGAATGCAGATTCCTGTCTCATTACCTCGCCTCCCGGATCAGGGCTATATCCCCGATCTCCGTATTCTCATTATATACTTTTCCGAGTCCGTATTCCACACCGGACACTTCCACAAAATCATAGATACGGCAGTTGAGCCCCGACTGCGAGCTTGCGACATCTATGGAAGTCATTTCCTCATCCCAGTCCCCGTCCAGGACGACGGTCACGTCTCCTGATTCCTCCAGCTCCTCCATGCTGTCCGGGTCGTCCACCATATACTGGTAGCGATTCTTCACATGCAGCTTTAACGTCACCTTATACCCCATGTATTCGACTTCCGCGTCCGAGAGCATCATCCTGCACTGGTCTCTGCCGTCCACGGGCGTCACCACCTGGATCAGGCTCTTCCACGCCCCTCCGAGGTCCTGCAGTTCGCTCATGGGATTGCCGTCAATCGGGAAATCTTCGGCAAAATACCAGCTGAAATCATCCAGGGAAATGGCTCCGCCCGCATCTGGAGACCCGGTCCCGGACGGCTGCTGGCCGCCCTGGACGGCAGGCGGCACCTGGCCGCCCTGAATGGCAGACGGCACCTGGCCGGGCTGGATGGCAGGCGGCACCTGGCCGCCCTGAATGGCAGGCGGTACCTGGCCGGGCTGAATATCAGCCGGCTGCGTGCCTGGCACAGCTTCCGTCTCCTGCGGGACAGCGCCCTGTCCCTGCACTTTCCCGAACAGCTCTTCCAATCCCGAGAAGGAGGGACCCTTTCCCCCGGCACCGGGCTCCGACCCGGAAGATTCTTTTGCCGGGGCCGTTTCCCGTGCCGCGGTTTCCCTGGGGGCCGTTTCCGGAGCCTTCGTCTCCCGGGCTGCTTCCGTGCGGGATGAAGCCTCCCTGGTCCGTCCCGGCCTGTCCGGCTCTTCTTTTCCTCTTCCGAACACAAAAAAGATGCCCGCCACAAGAAGAACGCCTGCGGCAATCCCCGCCGCCAGGTATATCAGAAGGCTGCCGGCCCCGCGCTTCCCGCTTCCGGGAGCACCCTGATATCCGGGCTGCTGATACGGGGCCTGGCGGGGATACCCAGGCTGCTGATACGGTGCCGGGCCTGGCTGCCCCTGCTGCCGGTTTATAATCTTCGCTCCGCAGTTATCACAGAATGTGCTGTCATCGGGAATCTGCGCGCCGCAATTCCTGCAAAACATAGTCTTTCTCCTTTCAGCAAGTGATCACAGATACCGGGAAATCACAGAACACATCTCCCGTACAATATCCCCGGTCTTGAAACCGCGGCCGGCAGGGACAAAAGAAACTGCCTTCCCGTCCTTTTTATGGATCACAAGCGTGGCGAGGGATCCCGCATATTTCCCCTGGTCGACGCGGGCGATGTCCCGGAAATAGTAGGTGTCAACAGGATGCTTTTTGGCGCTTCCCCTGGCAATCAGGTTTCCCGCGATGGGGCCCAGCATGAACCCGCGCTGGTCACCGGAGGTCTTCCTGTACTCCAGCCGGTCATCGTATATACAGAGGGTCCCTGAACCGGTCACCGGGCCGATAGCCCCCTTTCCGTTGTATCTTGTCATCTTCCCGGCATCCATCAGGAGGGCGCCTGTCGCCGCGGTGTATCCCGCCGGCGCCCCGTAACCGCCCTGCGCAAAACCTGCCTGCGGGGCGAAGCCTCCCTGCGGAAAACCGGCCTGCCGGGTATAGCCTCCCTGCGGGAATCCGCCCTGCTGGGGATAACCGCCCTGCTGGGGGTAACCGCCCTGCGGGAATCCGCCCTGCTGGGGGTAACCGCCCTGCGGGAACTGCTGAGCCGGCGGAACAGCCCCGGCGGGCGCCTGGGCTCCCCGGGCATTCGACGTGGAGAGCTGTGTGCCGCACTGCTCGCAAAACCTGCTGTCATCAGGAACCATAGCACCGCAATATCTGCAAAACATATGTTATCCTCCCTTTCTTCAGGACGCGCCGGCGCAACCCGCGCAAACCTCTCTTCCCCCGTCCGGGCATAGTATCCTAATTAAAGCATAGCAGAATACGCGCACAAAAAAAGTGTGACACTGAAACAGACAATGCTGTTTTTGTGTCACACTTTTTGTTCAGGAACAGGTGCCAGGAATCTTTTCCCCGCTTTTCTTCCTGATTTTCACCGGGCAGACTTTATTGAAATAACCGTTCATACTGCTGCCGGTCTTCCCGTTTTTTCCCTTCTTTTAACGGCTTAGGCGGTGTTATTTTCCTTTTTCAGATTTCTGTCTGCCGTTATTTTCCACTCAGGCCCAGAAACTGCCCGAAGTTCCTCCTCCCCGGCAGATTAATTATTGTTTTTACATTTTGTATCTGCCAAATCTTCGATTGTTGCCGCTTAATCGGCGTGACCCGGCAGACTGAATTCTGTCCGGGAACATAAGAACCGCCTACGCCTCAAATCCCCAAAATGTCTGGCAGATCAAACAAGAAAAAACCAGATAAAAACCGCTGACAACAATTATGTTTCTCCATGTCACCGAGATAAAGCCCGGCTTCTTCGACAAAGGTGTCCCGCTGCCGGATACAGCTCTCCGCCGAAGAATCCAAACACATTCTGCTCCACCGTTTTCACAGTCCCCGGGACACAATGAACTCGTCCGGTGCCCTGTCACGGCAGTTTGCTTCCGCAGGTGGTACAGAACCGCCCTTCGGTCCTGGCCCCGCAGACCGGGCAGAACACTGTTTTCGCATTCTGCGCGGCAGTACTGCCCTTTTTCTCCTCCAGCTGTTTCTCCTTCGGCCACGCCACCTTGTAAGCCGTGACAACCGTTTTTCTCTCCCCGGCGGGAAGGGCTATTTCCCGGGTCACAAAACCGGTATCCGCTTCCGGCACCGCCCCGGAGAGGTCCAGCGTGCTGACCGTGATATCCTTATTGCGGGAAACGGGAATCTGGTCCTTTAAGAGCACGGTGAGATCGCGGTTGGAGACATTTGCCAGCGTTGTCTCATAGCGGTACTCCGTCACCTTCTGCCCTTTCAGCAGCACCCCGCCGGTCTTTCGGAGAACCTCCCTCCTGCCCGTCTGCACCCGCTCATCCCGGCCGAGGGTAAAGGAATCCTTCTCTCCCGACAGGTCGGGCGTAAGGAACCAGGATCCGGAATAGCGGTCCTTCAGGTAGACACTGATATTCTGCGTCCCGCTGAAGGGATAGTCGCCGCTGTCTATCTCGGCCATGAGGAAGACCCCCGGGTCTTCCTTCGGGGCTGTCACGATGTGATACTTTGCCGGAACGATATAATTCCGCAGGTCCGCGAGGCTCTCCTCCCCGTTTCCCCTGATGCTCTTCCGGTCCGGGATGACGTATTCCGTCATGGTATCATCGCTCTTCTCCTCAGCTTCCTCCGTCGTGAGGCGGACCGAAGTCTCCCCGCTGCTGAGGGCATCCTGCATCGGCATGGCACCGCCGGACGCCTGGGCCATCGCCATTCCCATCATCATCTGCGGCATGACCGTCCTCGGCGCAGGGCGCTCCTCGCGGAAATCGAGGAACAGGGGAGAGAGCTCCGGCATCACAACGCTGGCGGACGGAACGCCTGTAAACAGGCTTAACCGGACATTGTCCCAGTCTTCCCCCGTATTCTGTTTCATCCGGGCGCGCAGGCGGAATTCCACCGGACCTTCCCCGTCGGAATGAATCTCATAAAGGGGTTCCCACGACGCGGAGGCGTCATGGTACCTGACGGTAAATGAATACGTCCCCGCTTTTTCTGCAGTCACTTCGGCAATCACGGCGGGAAGGCGTTCC
>ONXW01000025.1 GCA_900321915.1 uncultured Eubacteriales bacterium | reverse complement strand
CACACTGCTCTTCCTCATATGTTACAATAAGTATAACTGCAAATTACAAATTCGGAGGAACAAATTGATGAAATATTCCCGGCAATATGATTCCCCCCTGGGCAGGATCACGATGTCCTCCAACGGGCGGGCGCTCACCGGACTGTGGTTTGAAGGGCAGAAATATGCCCCGCGGACGGAAGGTTTCCTCCGCGGGCCGGAAAACCTCCCGGTTTTTGAGGAAACCGGGAGGTGGCTTGATCTGTATTTTTCCGGGAAAATGCCGGATTTCGCCCCGGATCTCGAGCCCGAAGGCACGCCGTTTAGGCAGGCCGTGTGGAAGATTCTCCTGACCATCCCCTACGGTGAAACCGTGACATACGGACAGATCGCGAATCTCCTTTCGCAGGACGGGGAGTTCCGCCGCGCATCGGCCCGGGCCGTGGGCGGTGCCGTGGGGCACAACCCCATCTCCCTCATCATTCCATGCCACCGGGTCATCGGCACGGACGGAAGCCTCACGGGATACGCCGGGGGCCTCAGGCGGAAGAAGTATCTTCTCGCCATGGAACGCTCTCAGAACCCGATATACTCGGAATAGACGGATTTGGCCTTCCCCTCGGAATCCACGTGGCGGATGACGGCCCTTCCGTCCGGATACAGCTGGAAGCTGGCCTCTTTTCCCTCGAAATCCAGGCAGAACCTGGTCATCTTCACCGTCCCGAGCCCCTCAAGCTTCTGCTTCAGTGAGGCGAGGTCCGGGCGGACCGCCTTTTCCGGGATCACCTGGACGGAGTCTTTTCCGCAGAACCCGGTGGTCCGGATCCCGGCGCTGTGCTCCAGGTACCAGTATTCCCCGCTCCCGCAAACCGGGCAGCGGGGATTTTTGTCGACGGGGATCTCCTCCGCCTCATTCTCCCACAAATCAAGGAACAGCAGGGTTTTGCGGACGGTGTCCGCTCCCAGGAGGATCTTTACGGCCTCCGCGCACTGCAGCGAGGCGACGGTGGAGGTGAGCATGTTCAGCACGCCCACCGTGCTGCAGGTCATGGGCTCCCCGCCGGTCCCATTTGCCGGGTTCCCGGCGAAGCAGCAGAAGCAGGGCCCGCCCGGGAGGATGTTCATGGTCATCCCCTCCGAACCCACGGCGCCCCCGTAGATCCAGGGGATTTTATGCTTCACGCACACCTCGTTGATGAGGTAGCGGGTCTCCATGTTGTCGGTGGCGTCCATCACCAGGTCCACATCCTGCAGGAGGGATTCCGCGTTACCGCTGTTGAAATCCGCGATGACCTCCTCGATGGTGATCTCGCGGTTGACTTCCCTGAGGTGTTTCGCGGCCGCGGCCGCCTTGGGAACCTCTTCCTCCGCGTCTTTCTCCGTGTACAGCACCTGCCGCTGCAGGTTGTTCAGCTCCACGGTATCCCGGTCAATCAGGCGCAGGTACCCGACGCCGGCCCGGCACAGGAGATTGGCCTGCGCGCTTCCCAGCGCGCCCATTCCCACGATGGCAGCGCGGGCATTTCCCAGCTTCTTCTGCCCTTCGTCGCCGATGTGGCGGAAAATCCGCTGCCTGGCATAGCGATCATTCATGACATTCCCCCCATTTCCTGTACAATCTGCCCCATGGCGTCGATACAGGCGTCGATCTCTTCCTCTGTGTTGAACATGTCGGGGCTGAACCGGAGCGTTCCGCCCTTATCCAGGGTTCCCAGCATCCGGTGCGCCCAGGGCGCGCAGTGGAGCCCGGCCCGCACAGCGATGTCGAAGGAGCTGTCCAGGATCATGGAAGCGTCCTGGGGCTCGCACCCCTCGATGCGCACGGAGAACACGGATCCGCGGTTCTTCCCGGGCTTCGGGGCGTAGACCGTCACCCCCGGCAGGGCCGAAAGGCCGGCAAGCAGCCGCTCGGTCAGATCCCGCTCCCGCTTTTCCACCTCCGGGATTCCTTTGTCCAGGAGGTATCTCACGCCGGCGGAGAGGCCGGCGATGCCGGGCACGTTCAGGGTCCCGCTCTCATAGCGGTCCGGCCGGTCAAGGGGCTGCACCGCCATCTCCGAGTGGCT
>ONXW01000314.1 GCA_900321915.1 uncultured Eubacteriales bacterium | reverse complement strand
GGGCTTCACCTATAAGGCGGACGGCCCTCTGGATCTCCGGCTGAACCCTGAGTCCGGGGAGACCGCCGCGGAGCGCCTGCAAAGCCTCACGGAGGAGGAGCTTGCCGGTATGCTCCGGGAAAATGCGGATGAGCCCTACGCCCTGGAGATCGCCGCCGAAGTCAGGAAAACCCTGCGGAAGGGGCAGAAGATTGAGACGACGGTGCAGCTTGCGGACACTGTGAGGCGGGCCCTTAAGGGTGCGCGTGAAACGCAGGAGGATGCCGTGCGCAAGTCCTGCCAGAGGACGTTCCAGGCGCTGCGCATCGATGTCAACAGCGAATTTGAAGTGCTTTACGCGTTTCTGGACAAGCTTCCGGAAATCCTTGCCCCGGGAGGGCGCGCTGCAGTCCTTACCTTTCATTCTGGGGAGGACCGGCTGGTGAAAAAGGCCTTCCGGGAGGGGAAGAGAAACGGTATTTACCAGGAGATATCGGAGGATGCAGTCAGGCCTTCCGCAGGCGAATGCTACCGCAACCCGAGGGCGCATTCCACAAAACTGCGATGGGCCGTGAAGAGCGGCAAATGATAAGCGAGGTACAGTGTGTGGTTCCCAGCTAAGAAAAAACAGACCGGGGAGAAGTCTACTCCCGCCGGTCCTCTTTCCTTCATCCATGCGACAGACCTGCATTATATTTCCCGGTCCCTCACGGACAACGGGCCCGCATTCCGTTTTGTCGCGGATCACGCGGACGGAAAAACCCTGCTCTACGTCACGGAGCTGGTGCAGGCTTTCCTTGCGGAAGTAAAGATAAAAAAACCGGAGGTGCTGATCCTCGGCGGAGATCTGTCTTTCAACGGGGAATACGAGAGCCATGTCATGCTTTCCGGGATGCTTGCGGAAATCAAGGACGCCGGAGTACGCGTCCTGGTGATTCCGGGCAATCACGATATCGATTACAGCGGGGCCGCCGCTTTTTCCGGAACGGAGATCCAGAAGGCGCGCACCATCAGCGCGGCAGAGTTCCGGTCGCTTTACGGGCCTTTCGGCTACGACGGCGCGCTGAGCAGGGCGCCTGATACCCTGAGCTACATGGCGGAAGTGGGCGGCATATTCCGCATCCTGATGCTGGATACCAGTACGGTGTCCATGTGCGCCCTGACAGACAAAACCCTGGCCTGGGCGGAGAAGGTGCTGAAGGATTCGGCAAAAAAGAGAATTCCCGTCCTCGCGGTGAGCCATCAGAACCTTATGGCGCACAATCCCATGTTTTCCGCCGGATTCCGCATCCGGGGCGCGGAAAAACTGCTGAAGCTCTACCGGGATACCGGGGTTCTCGCGAATCTGAGCGGCCACATGCACCTGCAGCATATCCGGAAAGAGGGCCTGACGGAGATTGCCACATCCGCCCTGTCCCTTTCCCCCAACCAGTACGGGGAGCTTTCCTTTGACGGAAAGACCCTGGAATACCGGAACTGCCCGGTGGATGTCAGCGCGTGGGCTGCGGATTCAGGGGCGGAAGACCCGAATCTCCTGGATTTTGCGGACTACGCGGAAAGATATGCCCGGGAAGGGGCTGTCAGGCAGGCGCTGTCACAGCTTTCGAAGGGACCGGGCAAGAAGCTCCCGGAAAACGAAAAAAAGCAGCTTGCGGAGACATTTTCCAGGCTTAATTACGCATATTTCGCGGGACACAGGGTTCCCCTGGAGGACCTTGGAGAAGGCATTGCCCGGTGGAAGGAGCAGGAAGATTCTTTCCTCCGCGCCTACATACGCACCATCCTAAGGGATGCGGAAGCGGGAAAAGATTACCATCACTGTGTAATAACGAGGGAGGAGACCTAGATGACAATACAGGAAAAACTGCAGAAGCTGGATGAATGGTACGCGGAGGGGAATCTTGCCCAGGCGGAGAAACAGCTGAAAAACTGGATCGGGGACGCGGACCTGGAATTCGAGAAGGAAGCCAAGCTCACCTTTTACAATGAGCTGATGGGACTCTACCGCACCACCGGCCGGGCGAAACAGGGGGCGGAGCTCGCGGAGCAGGCGCTTTCTCTGATTGAAGAGCTTGGGGCAGCCGGCACGGTCTCCCACGGGACGACACTCCTGAACGCCGCCACTGTATGCGCCAGGGCGCAGATGTACGACCGTTCCCTCGAACTCTATGCGCAGGCGGCTGATATCTTTGCCGCGCAGGGCCTGCAGAACAGCTACCAGATGGCGGGCCTGTTCAACAATATGTCCAGGATTTACGGGGAGAAGGGGGACGACGAGAAGGCCCTCAGTTTCCTGGAGGAGGCTCTCCGCATCATTTCCGCGCAGGATGACTGCGAGGAAGAGCTGGCGACGACCTGGGTAAATATAAGCTACGCGCTGATGAAGCTCGGACGGCTGGAGGAGGCTGACGAATATATCAGGAAAGCCATCATCTATTACGCCAGCCCGAAGGGATGCAGGGATCCGCACTACGCGGCGGCCCTCGCAGCTTCCGCCGAGCTGGAAACACGCCGGGGAAATTATGAGGATGCCCTGGATTCCTATGAGAAGGCCCTCACTGAGACAAAAAACCGCTTCGGCTACAATGACTACTGCAGGCTCCTGGAACAGAACATCGCGACTGTGAAGAAGAAAATGGAGGAGAAGCAGTCATGAAGGGCCTGGAACTCTGCCGGAGGTATTACTTCGAGGTCGGAAAGCCCATCCTGGAGGAAAAATTCACGGAGGTGATGGGGCGGTGCGCGGCAGGGCTTGTGGGCGACGGGTCAGAGTGTCTCGGATACGATGATGAGACATCAAGGGACCATGATTTCGGCCCGGGCTTCTGCCTGTGGCTTCGCGCCGACGATTACGCGGCCTATGGCCGGGACCTGCAGAAGGCCTATGAGAACCTTCCGGACGGATTTCTTGGCTTCCGGAGGAACGAGAGCGCCCGGGGCGGCGGCCGGGTGGGCGTGATGGAGATCCGCTCTTTCTACAGCCGCTATATCGGGGCGGAACAGCCGCCGAAGGATCTGATGCGCTGGCTTTACCTGCCGGAGGACAAGCTCTGCCAGGTATCCGCCGGAGAGGTGTTTGAGGACCCGGCGGGAGACTTTTCCGCAATACGCGAGGTTCTGAGGAATTACTATCCGGAGGATGTGCGCATCAAGAAGATCGCCGCCTGCGCGGCGCGGATGGCCCAGTCCGGGCAGTACAATTACGCCCGCATGATGAAGCGCGGGGATACCGTGGCGGCAGCACTGGCGCTGGATGAATTTTTAAAGAACGCCATGAAGATGCTCTGGCTGTTTAACCGGCAGTATGCCCCCTATTACAAGTGGATGTGGCACGGTCTACGGGTGATGCGCGAATCCGGGGAGGGCATGGTCCTTCCCGACGCGGTGCCTCTTCTGCAGGAGCTCTCCGTGACAGGCGACCAGAGCGGCGCCTGGGAGGAATTCCGGGGGGAAGGGATTCCAGACGCGGTAAACCTCCGCGACAGGAAAGTGGAACTCATCGAGCAGATATGCCGCATGACGGGATCGCAGCTGCGGAGGATGGGGCTCTCGGACTGCCGGGAGGATTTTCTGGAATTATACACCTGGGATATTATGGGGCGCATCCGGGATGAGAGACTCTCCCGGTGCCATGTACTGGAAGGATAGGATATGACATTAGAAGAAAAGAAAGACCGCCTCATCGCGATGGAGTGGGAAGATTTCAGCAATGTGAACAATGAGGGCGGCAGGGCTGACTGCCAGGAGGATCCGGAAACCTTTGCCCGGATGCGGCGCGCCCAATTTGCCCCCTGGCCCGAATCCCTGACGGACAGCTACATAAGCGACCTGGTGGAGGCGAAGGAACAGGGAAGGAACCTTCCGGCGGAGAAATACGCCTGGATGATGGAATCCACGGCGCCGGAAGCATTTTCCAGGATCAGGCACCTCCTTCCCGAAATGAGCGCTGCCAAGGCGGACCTCGTGGAGCGGATAGTTCGCCGCGAAGTGCGGTGGATGGCGGAGTATTACGAAAAATACCCGCATCTCGCCGCGGGAAACCGGCCGCTCACCACGGCGGAGGACCGCCCGGACGACACATCCTTTGAGACGTATCTGCGGGGAGAGCTGCGGACATACTCCGAGTGGACGCTGGCGGAATACCAGGCGTTCCTGGAAGACCTGGAGAGACAGGGAAAAAATCTCGCATTC
>ONXW01000176.1 GCA_900321915.1 uncultured Eubacteriales bacterium | reverse complement strand
GCGCTGTTGAAGAGATACCATTTGCCGTCAATCATCTCCCAGGTGCCTGCCGGCCAGGTGCGGTTGGAGCGCATAAACCACCAGCCGGCATTGTCTTTGATCCAGATGCCGGTGGAGGCCGGAACCACGGTTCCTACCGCTGTCTGGGCGCTGCCGGAGGTGCCGGAAGGTCCGCCGTTCGAGGAGGACGAATCATTGGAGGCATTGCCGTAATTGCTCAGGATATAACTCGCGGTTGAGGAATCCGCGTAGAAATACTCAGAGGATTCCCAGGAACCCTTGTTGCTGGAACCGTGAACGGCACGGACCTGGTACTGGTAATTGCCGGCGCTTGTGAAATACGAGCCGAAATTATAGTATTCATTGGAGGTGGTGACAGAGGCAATCTGGCTTCCGCCGCGATAGAGCCGGAGCTCATAATGCTTCGCGTCCGGCGCGCCGTCCCAGACGGCCCGTCCCATGCTTTCATCCCAGACAGGTTCTGTGACGTCGAGCTCATAGTCACCGTCATCATCGTCATCATCATCGTTGTTGTCCAGCCGGTCCAGCGTGATGTTGATAACCAGGTCGCCGTCCGATTTTTTGACCGATGTTACAGTGGCGTCGTCGCCGTACAGGTCCACGTTCGATTTGCTGATGCTGCCGAATTTATAGTCGTCATCCGCGGAGATGGTGACTTTAAGCTTCGGCCTGGAAGAATCCTTCCACTCGCTGGAGGGTTCATTGGTTACTTCTACGTCAGATACTTCATAGTGCGCGCTGTCGCTGTGGGTGGTAACCTCCACCTCGCTGCTGTCATCCCCGGAGGTGATCTGGGAATCGATGTCAAGCTTGATGCTGCTGATGCTGGATGCCGCCAGTGCGGTCATGGGCAGGGCGTTTAAAAGCATGGCTGCCGTGAGGACTGCCGCGGCGATTTTGCGAAGATGTTTCATATAGACCTCCTGTTCGCTGGGAAAGCGCTAAACCCGGAAATGCGCCTTCCGTATTTACTTACTCCTATTGTAGTATGAAAGCGTGTACAAAATGTGTCTTTTTCGGGGATGTTCCATTGCAAAAATCTTACACTGTTCTAAAGCGGCAGACAGCTTTTCTTTACTCTGACCGCACTTTCGTTTATAATGTACAGGTAACTTAATATCCGGAAGCCGGAAGATAATGCCGGTTCCCGGAAGACACAGGCGTCATGAGAAAGGAGTGATGACACCCGGAACATGGATACGAAACATGAAAAAAGGATCGCGGTGCTGATCGATGCGGAAAATGTATCCAGCAAATACATTAAACTCATCCTGGATGAGACCAGCAATTACGGCACGGCGACGTACAAAAGGCTGTATGGGGATTTCCAGATAGCCAGCGTAAAGACGTGGATGAAAAACATGCAGGAATACGCGATCACGCCGGTATTCCAGTATAATTACACCCATGGAAAGAATGCCTCTGATTCTGCGCTGATTATTGATGCCATGGACATTCTCTATTCGGGAAATGTAGATGGTTTCTGCATCGTGACATCGGACAGCGATTTCACAAAGCTGGTGCTGCGGCTTCGTGAATCCGGCATGACCGTCATCGGCATGGGAGAACAGAAAACACCCACCGCGCTGGTTTCAGCCTGCGAGACGTTCAAATTCCTGGATATCCTTTTTGACGAGGAGAACGGGAAGGCGCAGCGAAGCAGGAAGAAAAAGAGCACACAATCCCAGAGCAGTACAGAGAACAGGAAGAAGAGTGCGGCGGAGGCCCAGGAGGCTGCGGCTGCGGAGGCCCAGGAGGCTGCCGCGGAAGCGCCGGAGGCGGAAGAGACCATACGCAACATCCCGGATATGGCGGAGATGGAGAAGGAAGTGATCGCCATCATCGATTCCAATGCCGGAGACGACGGATGGGCGGACCTTTCCGTTCTAGGCGACAACCTGCCGAAGCGTGTGCCGGGCTTTGACCCGCGAAATTACGGCTGTTCCAAGCTCAGGCTGTTTATCGAAAAGTTTGATTCGATAGAGTCGAGGCCCGCAAATAATCCGCACAACCCGCTGCTGTCCGTGATTTATGTCCGCGTGAAACCGCAGGACGAGCCGGAACCCGAACCTCCGAAGAAGAGCAGGAGAAGGGGCGGCCGCAGGAAGAAGACGGAAGACGCGGAAGCCGGCGGCACCTACGCGGTTCCGTTTACGGTTGACCCCACAGGGGAGATCATCGCGGAGCCGGCCGGAGAGCAGACCGAAAAGACCCTGTCCCAGGAACTCCGGAAGATGGAGAAGACTCCGGGACCCGTATCGGATTCGGCGGCCCTTGCCCTTCCGCCGGAATACTATGAGCACAGTGAAGATTTTTCGGATGGAGAACCCCAGGATTTTTTCTCGGGGTGGATGCGGAGACTGACCGGTGGCAAAAAAGAATAAAAAAATGACTGAAAAAGAGCGGGCGCTGGAGACTATCCGGCGCCTTGCGGCAGAATACCCCGACGCGGACTGCACCCTGGACTACGATGATGCATGGAAGCTCCTGGTCAGCGTGAGACTGGCAGCCCAGTGCACCGATGCCCGGGTAAATGTCGTCGTTCAGGATCTGTACAGGAAGTTCCCGGATGTGAATGCCCTGGCGGACGCCGATGTGGACGAGATTGAGGCGATCGTGCATCCCTGCGGCCTCGGGCCGTCGAAGGCCCGGGACATCAGCGCCTGCATGAAGGTGCTGCGGGACAAATACGACGGCAGAGTGCCTGACACCTTTGAAGAGCTTCTGGCCCTGCCCGGCGTCGGCAGAAAGAGCGCGAACCTGGTGATGGGCGACGTGTTCGGGAAACCCGCCATCGTCACGGATACCCACTGCATCCGCCTGAGCAACAGGATAGGCCTGGTGCATGATATGAAAGAGCCGAGGAAGGTGGAGATGGCGCTGTGGAAGATTGTGCCGCCGGAGGAGGGAAACCTCTTCTGCCACCGGCTGGTGGAACACGGCAGGGCGGTATGTACCGCCAGGACCCACCCGTACTGTGACAGGTGCTGCCTCGAGGATATCTGCGAGAAGAACGGGGTGGAACAATGATGCACAGTATGGCCCGGGGCCTTGTCTGGGCCCTGCGTTTCTTCTGGCCGCTGCTATTTTATGAGGCGGCGACCGGGATTGCCGGCGTCCTTGCCGGCAGGGAACACCTGTGGTTTGCCCTTTTCGGAGGCGCTGTCATTGCCATCCCCGTGTTCTGCGCGGTATACCGGAAAAAGAAACGGCGGGGAATGCCGGGCGCCCGGGAGATTGCTTTCCGGTTTGCGGCCGGGGCTGTCCTCGGCGTTGTGCTGAACTTTGTGATGGCGGTGAGCGGCCTGAGCCGCTATGCCGGATCCTATGAGCAGGCGGCAGAGCAGCTGTTTACCATGCCCGTTTCGCTGCAGCTTGCGGGAATGTGCATACTCGCGCCTTTCGCGGAGGAGCTGATGTTCCGGGGCCTGGCCTACGGACAGCTGCGGGAGACATTTCCCGTGAAGACTTCGGCTGTGCTGAGCGCGCTGTATTTCGGCGCCGCTCACGGAAACATTGCCCAGGGCATCTACGGGTTCATCGTGGGACTGTTCCTCGCGCAGAGTTATGAGGAGACAGGCCTTTCCGGATCCTTCGCGATGCATATGGGAGCCAACATCGCGGCGGTACTGCTCTCGGCGTTCTTCGGCATATAGCGGGGAAGTAGCCGTAAGAGAAAAAAACAACAGCAGAAAAGAGAAAGATTATGGCAGAGCGAATCGGAAATGAGATCGATAATATTGTTGAGCTGATCATGCAGGACTATGCCCTGGATCGTGATGTGGATGAGATGGATATCTACAACATGCCCGATAAGGAGGCGGTGGTAGACATCGTCAACAAGATGCTGCGCATCGTGTTCCCCGGGTATTACCGTGAGCACTCCTACCGCAGCTACAGCCCGAAGAGGCAGCTGACCGTGCTGATCGAGGATGTCATGTTCAACCTGGAGCAGCAGATTGCGCTGGCGCTCCATCACGACAGGAAATTTGACGGGAAGAATGAGGAGGAACTGTCTGATATCGCCCAGGGAATGGCGGTCCGGTTTTTCCGGCAGGTGCCCCGCATCCGGGAGCTTGTCAATACCGACCTGCAGGCGACCTTCGACGGGGACCCGGCGACGGACAGCAAGGAGGATATTGTCCTCTCCTACCCGGGACTCCTGGCCATCACTATCAACAGGATTGCCCACGAGCTGTACATGCAGGAGGTGCCCCTGATCCCGCGCATGATGACGGAGTACGCCCACAGCGTGACGGGAATTGACATTCACCCGCGGGCAACCATCGGGAAGTACTTCTGCATCGACCACGGGACGGGCATTGTCGTAGGTTCCACCTCAGAGATCGGCGAGCATGTGAAGCTCTACCAGGGCGTCACCATAGGCGCGCTCTCGACGAAGCTCGGACACAAGCTCCACGGCACGAAACGCCATCCCACCATTGAGGACAATGTCACGGTTTATTCCGGGGCTTCGATCCTCGGCGGCGAGACTGTCATCGGAAGGGACGCCGTGATAGGCGGAAACGCCTTTATCACCTCCTCGGTAAGACCGGGGACCCGGGTCAGCGTGAAGAATCAGGAGCTGGACTACCGGGGTGGTGAAAAGGCGCTTCTCAGTAAAGATATTCCGCAGGATGAATCCTGGTTTTACAACATCTGAGGAAGAAGGAAGTTTTTACTTTCTCAGGTGGAACAGCATTTCCTCATAGGTCGGATAGGGGATAAACCCGTTCGGTATGAGGGCCTCCGCCGCGTCCGCCGCGGCGCGGAGCTGTTCCATTTCCCCCAGGACGGCGTCGTGGTAGAATGCCGCGCGCTCCAGGAGGTCAGGGATCTCCTCCGCCCGCTGTGTCTCGTCGGCGAGCGCCAGGAGGAGGGACTGCATCTGCTCCGCGCTGGTGTTCAGCGCACAGAGAATAGAGAGTTCATAACTGCTGGGCAGGTCCGGAAGGACCTGCTTTTTCTTTATGACTTCCGTCTCGACGGCCTGCATGAAAGAGAGAAGGGCTCCGGTGAAATCCTTTTTCAGCATATCCTGCAGGGTCAGGGACTCGATGTGGATGGTCTTGGAATAGTTCTCCAGCTGGATAGCGTAGCGGGAGCGGATCTCCTCCTCGGTGTAGATCCCGTGGCCTGTAAACAGCGACATGTTTTTCTCTGACAGGAGGGCGGGGGCGGACTCAGGGACGGAGCGGAGATTCGGGAGTCCCCTGGATTCCGCTTCCGCAAGCCACTCGTCGGTATAGCCGTTCCCGTTGAAGATGATCCTGCGGTGGGCCATGATGGATTCTTTGATAAGGCTGTGCACGGCTGCCTCCAGGTCTTCCGGGGAAACGCCGATAAGCTTCTCATAGAACCGGTCCAGCTCCTCGGCTACCGCGGTGTTCAGCACGATGTTGGGGTCGGCCGCGGAGATGGAGCTTCCCGGCATGCGGAACTCGAACTTGTTGCCGGTGAAGGCAAAGGGCGAGGTCCTGTTCCGGTCGGTGTTGTCCTGCTTAAGAAGCGGCAGCATCCGCGCCAATTCCATCATAATGCTGCTGTGTTCCTCAAGGTCATAGTCGCTCTCGATGGAGCGGAGGACCTGCTCGAGCTCATCGCCGACAAAGACGGAGATGACGGCGGGAGGCGCCTCGTTTCCGCCCAGGCGGTGGTCATTGCCGGCTGTGGCGACGGCCGTGCGGAGGAGGTCCGCGTAGTCATCCACGGCGGCAATCACTGCGCAGAGGAAGACCAGGAACTGTGTGTTTTTGGCCGGCGTGCTGCCCGGGTTTAAAAGGTTCTCGCCGGTATCGGTCACCATGGACCAGTTATCGTGCTTGCCGCTGCCATTTACCCCGTCAAAAGGCTTCTCATGGAGCAGGCAGGCGAAGCCGTGGCGGTCCGCCACCTTTTTGAGGAGCTCCATGGTGAGCTGGTTGTGGTCCGTGGCAATGTTGCTGATCTCGAAGACCGGCGCCATCTCGTACTGGGCCGGCGCCACCTCGTTGTGCTTTGTCTTGGCGGGCACGCCCAGCTTCCACAGCTCTTCATCCAGGTCATGCATGAAGGCCGCAATCTTCGGCTTGAGCACGCCGAAATAGTGATCCTCCATCTCCTGGCCCTTCGGGGCGGGCGCGCCGAGAAGAGTCCTTCCGCAGAAGACCAGATCTTTTCTGCGCTTATAGAATTCCTTATCGATGAGGAAATACTCCTGCTCGCAGCCCACGGTGACATCCACCTTCGTGACGGCGGTATTGCCGAGAAGGTGGAGAATCCGCAGCGCGGAGCGGTTCAGGACATCCTCCGAGCGGAGGAGGGGCGTCTTTTTGTCCAGCGCCTGGCCGCCGTAGGAACAGAAGGCGGTGGGGATATAGAGCGTCCGGTCTTTGACAAAGGCCGGGGAGCTGGGATCCCACGCGGTGTATCCGCGGGCCTCATAGGTGTCCCGGAGGCCTCCCGAGGGGAAACTGGAGGCATCCGGCTCACCTTTCACCAGCTCTTTTCCGGAGAACTCCATCAGTACCCGGCCGTCGGCGGTGGGGGAGATAAAAGAATCATGTTTCTCCGCGGTAAACCCGGTCATGGGCTGGAACCAGTGGGTAAAATGCGTCGCGCCGTGCTCCACCGCCCACTCCTTCATGGCCGCGGCGACGGTATTTGCCACCCCGATGTCCAGGGAGCTGCCGTCGTGTACGGCTTTGCGGATGGCCTGGTAGATGCTTTTCGGGAGACGTTCCCGCATGACGGCATCCCCGAAGACAAGACTTCCGAATAATTCCGGGACGGGAGTGAATTTCTCTGACATAGGCTTCTCCTTTCTCTATTCGCCGCTTTTTCCGTAGTTGGACAGGACTCTCGCGGACGGGTCATTGACATCGCAGCCGGGCCAGGAGCGGTTGGGCATCCAGAAATCGGCCACCATCGCGGCGTGTCCCGGGTAGTATTTTTCAAACAGTTCACGGTAGAGAAGTGATTCTTTGGTAAATGGTTCCGCAAAGGTATATTTTCCGCAGCGCTCCCTGAATTCCTCATCAGAATAGAGGGTCTCTGCGTACTCGCAGATATCATCTTTGAGGGAATGCCCCACCGCGTCGGAGAACGCCGCTTTCTCCCGCATCAGGATGGAGTGCGGGATAAGATCATCTTCCTCGAATGCGCGGCGAAGCAGGTATTTGCCTATGCCGTACCGGTTCATCTTGCGCTTCGGGTCAAGATGCATCACATAGTCGGCAAAGGCCAGATCCCCGAAGGGAACCCTGGCTTCCAGGCTGTTGACCGCGATGCAGCGGTCGGCCCGCAGGACGTCGTACATGTGGATCTCCCGGATCCGCTTCTCCGCCTCCTCCTGGAAGGCCTCGGCGTCCGGGGCAAAATCCGTATATTTGTATCCGAAAAGCTCATCCGAGATCTCTCCGGTGAGCAGGACGCGGACATCGGAGGTCTCGTGGATGGCCTTGCACACCAGGTACATACCGATGGAAGCGCGGATAGTGGTTATATCCCAGGTCCCCAGGGCGGCGATGACCGGTTCCAGGGCGTCCAGCACGTCCTGTTTTGTGATGATGACCTCGTGGTGTTCACTTCCGATATACTCGGCCACTTCCCTCGCGTATTTCAGGTCGATGGCGTCCGTGTCCATGCCGATGGACCAGGTCCGGAGGCGCTTCCCGGGCATGATCTTAGCGGCGATGCCGCAGACCAGCGAAGAATCCAGGCCGCCGGAGAGCAGGAAGCCGAGAGGCGCGTCGGAATCCAGGCGCTTTCTCACGCCGCTTACCAGGAGTTCTTTGATTTTCCCGGTGATCTCCTCCAGCGTGCCGTCGGTGGTGTAGGAGACGGAAGCCATGTTCCTGTAGCACACAAAGCGCCCATCCTGATAGTAATGGCCGGGCGGGAAGGGCTTTATCTCATCACAGATTCCCACCAGGTTTTTCGGCTCCGAGGCGAACAGCAGGATGCCGTCCCTGTCTTTTCCGTAATAAAGAGGCCGGATGCCGATGGGGTCCCTGGCGGCGATGTAGGAATCGCTCGCCCTGTCGTACAGGATCATGGCGAACTCCGCGTCCAGCAGGCGGAACATGCCGGTGCCGTATTTTTCCCAGAGCGGAAGCAGGAGCTCGCAGTCGCTTCCGCTTTCGAAGGTATAGCCGTCCTGTTCCAAATCCGCCTTGAGTTCGCGGAAATCGTAGATTTCCCCGTTGCAGACCACCGCGTTGCCGTTTCTGGTAAACGGCTGCATCCCGGCATCGCTCAGGTCCATGATTGCCAGGCGGTTGAAGCCGAGATACCCGTTTCCGGTATTCAGAATGCGGGAATCATCCGGACCTCTTGTGGCAGTTTTTTCCAGGGCCTTTTTCATGACATCATAGGATGCATGACGGCCGCAGTAACCGAGAATTGCACACATAATTTCACCTCCTGGTAATG
>ONXW01000313.1 GCA_900321915.1 uncultured Eubacteriales bacterium | reverse complement strand
GGAGACCGCGGCGGCTTATGAGCGCGTCGCGGAGGAGATCGCCGCGCTCCGTCCGGAGACGGTTATCATCTCCAGCCCCCATATTGTAATGTATTCCGACTATTTCCACATTCCCCCGGACGGGAAGGCGAAGGGCAGCTTTACGCAGTTCCGGGCGCCGCAGGTGCGCTTTGAGGAGGACTGCGACACGGAGCTGATCCGGAGAATCGGGGCGCTGGCGGCGGAGGAGAATATTCCCGCGGGCCCCCTGGGGGAGCGGGACCGTTCGCTGGATCACGGCACCATGGTTCCCCTGTGGTTTATTGAGAAAAAGTACCGGGAATTCAGGCTGGTACGCCTGGGCCTTTCGGGACTTCCCCTGACGGACCACTACCGGCTGGGACAGCTGGCGGCGCGGGCCGTGGAAGAGACGGGCCGCAGGGCCGTGTGGGTTGCCAGCGGGGATCTTGCCCATAAGCTGAAGGAGTACGGTCCCTACGGGTTTGCCCCCGAGGCGCCCGTGTACGATGAGCGGATTATGGATGTCTGCGGCAGGGCTGCTTTCGGCGAGCTGTTTGACTTTGACGAAACCTTCTGCGAGAAGGCGGCCGAATGCGGCCACCGTTCCTTCGTGATGATGGCCGGCGCCTTCGACGGGAAGAAGGTCCGGGCAGAGGCCCTGTCCCACCAGGACGTGACCGGGGTGGGGTACGGTATCTGCATATTCCGGCCCGGAGAGCCTGATGAGGGAAGGCATTTCCTGGAAGACTGGCTCGGGAGGCAGCGGGAAGAGCTGCAGCGGAAGCGGGATGCCTCGGACGCGTATGTGAAGCTCGCGAGGGCATCTCTGGAGAGCTTTGTGAAAGACCGTAAACGGATCCCGGTGCCGGAAGGCCTGCCGGAGGAGATGACCTCGGAGCGGGCCGGCGTCTTTGTATCCGTCCACAAACACGGGAAGCTCAGGGGATGTATCGGCACATTCCTGCCGACGACCGGCTCCGTTGCGGAGGAGATCATCCGGAACGCCGTGAGCGCCGCGACCGAAGACCCGCGCTTTGACAGGATTCTGCCGGATGAGCTTCCGTGGCTGGATATCAGCGTGGATGTGCTCGGAACGCCGGAGAGAGTGGATTCCGAGAAGGATCTGGATCCGAAAAAATACGGCGTGATTGTCAGTTCCGGGAGAAAGCGCGGCCTTCTCCTTCCGGACCTTCCCGGCGTGGATACGGTGCGGGATCAGGTGGATATCGCCCGGCAGAAGGGCGGTATCGGAAAATTTGAGAAGACAGTGCTGGAGAGGTTTGAGGTGATACGGCATCACTGAAAGCCTCTGTCAGTTGTAAGAAGCATCATTCCGGCCGGAGCCGGGAAAGGGGGCGCGGCGTGGCAGTCTGTCAGGTATGTTTCCGGCACTGTGATATTCCGGAGGGAAAAACCGGGTTCTGCGGGGCGCGCGTCTGCCGCTCCGGGGCGGTGGTTCCCGGAAATTACGGGAAAATCACCTCCGCTGCCCTGGATCCCATCGAAAAGAAACCTTTGGCCCGGTTTTATCCGGGGAGCAGGATTCTGTCCGTGGGAAGCTACGGATGCAACCTGCGGTGTCCTTTCTGTCAGAACCATGAGATCAGCTGGTCCGCGGAAGCGATGGAATATGCCCGGACAGCGGACAGGGTGACTCCGGAGGAGATCCGTGACTCGGCCCTCTATTACAGGAAGGACGGTAATATCGGGGTTGCATTTACCTACAATGAACCCCTCATCGGATGGGAATTCGTGCGGGATACGGCAAAGCTTGTCCATGAAGCCGGCATGGTGAACGCGATGGTGACAAACGGCACGGCTGAGCTTTCCGTCCTGGAAGAGCTCCTGCCGTACATCGATGCCATGAACATTGACCTGAAGGGGTTCACGGACCGGTACTACCGGGATGTCCTGGGCGGGGACCGGAAGACGGTGATGGAGTTTATCGCCAGGGCTGTACAGGACTGCCATGTGGAGATAACCTGCCTTATTGTGCCCGGGGAAAATGATTCCGAAGAGGAGATCCGGGAGATGAGCCGGTGGATCGCCGGCCTCACAGACCGTTCCGGCAGGGTGATCGGCGAAAATATACCGCTCCACATTTCCAGGTTCTTTCCCAGGTTCCGCATGACGGACCGGAATGCCACGGACGTGAGGACTGTATACCGGCTGGCGGATACGGCCGGAGAGTATCTGCGCCATGTCTACAGGGGGAATTGCTGAAATATGAAAAACCGGAAATTTTATCAGGAATATGTACCGGGCCAGCCGCTGCTGACCTGTTTTGAAGAAGATAAGATCCCTCTCCTGCAGATGCGTCACCTGCGGGATATGGATTTTCCGATAACCCGCCAGATTTCCTATGAGAGAACGGTGGACGAGTTTCTGCTGCAGCTGGCGGTGAACGATGTGCTGCTGCCTCTCCGGAACCGGAAGGACATGGTGATCCTTCTGGACCGCCAGGGCGCGGTACTCAGGGAGAACGGGGGATGGTCCCTGCTCTTTACCCCCGGCCTGGGGGAGATGCTTACGCTCTCCGAGGAGGAAGAGCTGTATCCTGTCCTGAAGGAGCTCATGGAGAAGGAAAAGGAAGGCGGGGTTTCGCGCATAAGTATCCCGGAGAGAAGCATGAAGGTGCTGGCATCCGGACTGTCTCCCTTCTGCATTCTGGACGAGTACTGCAGGAACCGGAAGGGCGGATACATGGCGGAAGCGGAGAAGATAGTGATCGCAGGCCCGGAGGATCTCTACCGGCATGTCCCTGTCTGCCGCTACGGAAACCTGTCCACAGTGGACAAGGAAGAGGTGGAGAATTACCAGACCATCCACCTGCTGCTTGAGGATTATGTGACCAGATACGACACGGCACAGAAAAACGAGATGATACGGCCCCTCTCTGTGGCGGTCTTCGGCCCTCCGGGGTCGGGAAAGTCCTTCGGCGTGAACCAGATTGCCCTGAGCACGGGCAGGTTCGCCCTGACTTCCATCAATGTTTCCCAGTACAGTGTCCCCGCGGACCTGTTTGAAGCGCTGGACGAGGCCCTTCTGTGCGAGGAGGGGAAGATTCCCCTGGTATTCTTCGATGAGTTTGATTCGGAACTGAACGGGATGATCCGCGGCTGGCTGAAGTATTTCCTGGCTCCGATGCAGGACGGGGAATACAGCGTCAACGGGAAGCTCCGCCGGATCAAGGCGGCGGTGTTTGTGTTCGCCGGCGGCACGGCGTCCCGGTTCCGGGAGTTTCTCCCTGCGGATCCTTCGGAGGAGGAAACCTTCCGCGCGGTCAAGGGACCCGATTTTGTGAGCCGTCTCCAGGGGATACTGAATATCAAGGGCGTCAATCCCGTATCCCCCGGGGACCGGAGCCATGTGATCCGCCGCGCCATGCTGATGCGCGGACAGATCATCCGGAACAGCACCGGGATTTACGAGAAAGAAAGCGGCCTGGTTAATATTTCCCGCAGCATGCTGTCCGCGCTGCTCTCTGTGTCCGAATACCGTCACGGCGCCCGGTCCCTGGATTTTATCCTGGGCATGAGCCGCCTGTCCGGCGTCAGCCGTTTTACCCCGTCCTGCCTGCCGGTGGACGAACAGCTGGATCTGCATATGGATGTGCAGGATTTCCGGAAACGTCTTGCCTTTGAGCAGATGATGGGGGACTATGTGGAAAAATACGCCTCCATCGCCCACGC
>ONXW01000312.1 GCA_900321915.1 uncultured Eubacteriales bacterium | reverse complement strand
CACTACCGCACGCGGCTGACCCACACCCTGGAGGTGGCGCAGATTGCCCGCACCATCGCCAGATCGCTGCGCTTAAACGAGGCGCTGACGGAGGCCATAGCGCTCGGGCACGACCTGGGACACACCCCCTTCGGGCATGCGGGGGAGCGGATCCTGAACGAGCTCACACCGGGGGGATTTGCCCACTACAGGCAGAGCGTCAGGGTCGTCGAGATACTGGAGAACGACGGGCGGGGCCTGAACCTGACCTGGGAGGTCAGGAACGGGATCCTGAATCACCGGACGACAGGCCATCCGGCGACGCTGGAGGGCGACGTGGTGCGCCTCTCGGACAAGATCGCCTACATCAACCATGACATTGACGACGCCATCCGGGGGAAGATTTTCCGCGAGGAGGATGTGCCGAAACGTTTTACGGACATTCTCGGAAACAGCGTGAAAACCAGGCTGGACCTCCTGATTCACGACGTGATCCGGCAGAGTGAGGAGAAGGACCACATTTCCATGTCGCAGGGGGTGGAGCAGGCGATGCACGAGCTTCGCCGCTGGATGTTCGAGAATGTCTACACGAATCCCCTGGCAAAATCCGAGGAGGGGAAGGCCCAGCAGATGCTGATCATGCTTCACGGCTATTACATGGACCATATTGAGGAGATGCCGGAGGAGTACCTCGGGATTATGGAAAACAGGAATGAACCGAAGGCGCGGGTTGTCTGCGATTATATAGCCGGGATGACCGACGTCTACGCGATTAATAAATTTACGGAGCTCTTTATGCCTGTGACCTGGAAGGGCTGACCGGGAAGGAGACAGTATGCCGTATTATCCGGAGGACGTGATAGAAGAAGTCCGGGCCAGAAATGATATTGTGGATATTATCTCCGGGTATATCAAGCTGAAAAAGTCGGGGAACAGCTATTTCGGGCTGTGCCCGTTCCACGGGGAGAAGACCCCGTCTTTCCACGTCATGCCGGACCGGCAGATGTACCACTGCTTCGGCTGCGGCGTCAGCGGGAATGTCTATACTTTTGTCATGGAGTATGAGAACTTCACCTTCCGCGAGGCGGTGGAGATGCTGGCCGAGCGGGCGGGGGTGACGCTGCCGAAGGCGGAGTTTTCGAGGGAAGCCAGGGAAGCGTCGGAAAAGAAGAATACCCTTCTGGAGATAAACCGGCTGGCGGCGAATTATTACTATTACCAGCTCAGGAATCCCCAGGGGAAGCAGGGATACGAATACCTGAAGAGGCGGAAGCTGACGGAAGAGACCATGAAACGGTTCGGCCTGGGCTACGCCAACAAGACCAGCGATGACCTGTACCGTTACCTTAAGGAAAAGAAGGGATACGGGGACGGGGACCTCCGGGAGACAGGGCTGTTCACCTATTCGGAGCGCGGCGTCCACGACAAGTTCTGGAACCGCGTCATGTTCCCCATCATGGATGTCAATAACCGCGTCATCGGCTTCGGCGGGCGCGTGATGGGGGAAGGGGAGCCAAAGTACCTGAATTCCCCGGAAACCAGGATTTTCGAGAAGAGCCGTAACCTGTACGGACTCAATTACGCCAGGACGGCAAGAAGGGGATACCTCCTCCTCTGTGAGGGATATATGGACGTCATCGCCCTGCACCAGGCCGGCTTTTCCAATGCGGTGGCTTCCCTGGGCACGTCGCTCACGGAACAGCACGCGGCGCTCCTTCGCCGATACACGGATACCGTGATACTGACCTACGACAGCGACGACGCCGGCGTGAAGGCGGCGCTGCGGGCGATCCCGATGCTGCGGGCCGTCGGCATTTCCGTCAGGGTCCTCAACATGAGGCCCTGGAAGGACCCGGATGAGTTCATAAAGAACCTGGGGGCGGAGGAATTTGAGAAACGCATCGCGGAGGCGAGGAACAGCTTCCTCTACGAGATCGATGTGCTCCGGAAGGACGCCGACATGAGCGACCCGGAGCAGAAGACCCGGTTTTATAACGCGGCGGCGAGGAAACTCCTGGAATTTTCGGAGCCGCTGGAGCGGAATAATTACGTGGAGGCGGTGGCCAGGGAATTCTACATCCCCCAGGACGAGCTGAAGCAGCTGGTCAACCGGCTGGGAATGAAGGGTTCCGCCCCGGCGCAGGCCGGGGAACCGGGACCCGTCCAAAGGAATGACAGGAGAAAAAAGGGAAAGGATGAGGGCATCCGGCAGTCGGAGCGGCTCCTTCTCACCTGGCTTATCGAGGACCCGTCCCTGTTCGCCCTCCTGGAGGGAAAGCTGGGGCCGGAAGATTTTACGGAACCCCTCTACCGCAGGGCGGCGGAGGATGTTTTTGAAGAACATAGAAAGGCGGTGGATGGTAAAGTCAATGCGGCAGCGATTCTGTCCCGCTACATCGATGATGAGGGGACATACCGGGAGGCTGCATCCCTGTTCAATGAGGACCTGAGAGAGCCTCTGGAGGGGGAGGAACACCGGAAAGCGTTTGCTGAGACCGTAAAGCGTATTAAAAAGAACAGCCTGGACACGAGAATCAAAAATGCGACGGATATCGACACGCTGCAGAAACTGATCCGGGAACAGGCGGAACTAAGGAGGCTGTTTCAATGACGAGAAAACAGGCACTGGCGAAGAATGAACCGGCAGAGATTTCTGCTTCGGAGATTTCCGCCGAGGAGATGAAGGCGGCTGCGGAACGGGAAGCCCGGGAACAGGATTTTGCGGAGAAACTGCAGAGACTCCTGGAACTGGCCCACAGCAAAAAGAATGTGCTGGAGGAATCTGAAGTGACCAGGTTCTTCCGCGGAGAAGTTCTGCGGCCTGAACAGCTCGACAGGATTTATGACTTCCTTGACGACAACAACGTGGATGTGCTACGGCCGGAGGACGGCCTTGACATGGATCCGGATTTCTTCCTGGAACAGCAGGAGGAGGACAATCTCGACCCGGACGCTGACCTGGATGTCAACAGTATTTCCCTGAATGTCCCGGAAGGCATCAGTGTGACAGACCCCGTCAGGATGTACCTGAAGGAGATCGGCAAGGTACCCCTTCTCTCCGCGGACGAGGAGATTGAGTATGCCCGCCGCATGGACGAGGGCGACGAGGAGGCGAGGAAACGTCTCGCGGAGGCAAACCTCCGTCTTGTCGTCAGCATTGCCAAGCGGTATGTGGGGCGCGGCATGCAGTTCCTGGACCTGATCCAGGAGGGAAACCTGGGACTCCTCAAGGCTGTGGAGAAATACGACTATAAGAAGGGGTTCAAGTTCAGCACCTACGCCACCTGGTGGATCCGCCAGGCGATTACCAGGTCTATCGCGGACCAGGCCAGGACTATCCGGATACCGGTGCACATGGTTGAGACCATCAACCGGCTGGTGCGTACGTCCCGCCAGCTTCTCCAGGAACTGGGGCGGGAGCCGAAGCCGGAGGAGATCGCGGAGCGCATGGATATTTCCGTGGACAGGGTGCGGGAGATCATGAAGATTTCCCAGGATCCGGTATCGCTGGAGACACCTATCGGAGAGGAAGAGGACAGCCACCTCGGTGATTTTATACAGGATGACAATGTGGAAGTTCCCATCGACGCGGCAACTTCCAAGCTTCTGCACGAGCAGCTGATGGAGGCGCTCGCGACGCTGACGGAGCGGGAACAGAAGGTTCTCCGCCTCCGCTTCGGCCTGGATGACGGAAAACCCCGGACGCTGGAGGAGGTCGGAAGGGAGTTCGATGTGACGAGGGAACGTATCCGCCAGATTGAAGCGAAGGCCCTCCGGAAACTGCGCCATCCCAGCAGGAGCAAGAAGCTGAAGGATTATCTGGATGAGTAATGTGAACCTTTCCGGACGGCTTAAGGCGATAGCGTCCTTTGTGGAACCCGGGCTTGTCACGGCGGACATCGGCACCGACCACGGGTTTCTTCCAATCTCGCTGGTGCAGGACGGGATCGTACCCGCCGCGTATGCCTGCGACGTCCGGACCGGCCCCCTGGCCCAGGCCCGGAAGAATATCGCCGCCTGCGGCCTCACAGGGAAGATAGAAACCCGGCTTTCGGACGGGTTCGGAAAGATTGCGCCCGGGGAGGCGGAATGCGCCGTCATCGCCGGGATGGGAGGCCCGCTTACCTGCCGGATCCTTTCGGAAGGGGAAGCGGTGGTAAAATGCCTCCGTCAGCTGGTGCTCTCCCCGCAGTCTGAGCCGGAGACGGTCCGCCGGTACCTGTATGACCACGGGATGCATATTGCCAGGGAGATGATGCTGGTGGATACGGGAAAGTTTTATGTGATTCTCGACGCGCGGCAGGGGGGCGGCCCCATGGAGCGCGCCTGCTATTACCGTTACGGGCGCTGCCTTGTACAGGGGAAGGACCCTGTGCTCTCGGAATACCTGGAAAAGGAGTACCTTTCCCTTTCCGGGATCAGGGAGAATCTTGCGGCGCGCAGGACAGAGGCAGCCTTAAGGCGGCTTCGGGAAATAGACTTGATACTTGCGGAAAACAGGGAGGCAGCGGATGAGATGCGATGAGATAATCCGGATCTGTGAGGAGCTTGCGCCGGCAAATCTGGCCTGCGACTGGGACAACCCGGGGCTTCTGGCGGGGCGGTCCGACCGGGAGGTATCCCGGATTCTCCTGGCGGTGGATGTGACGGATGAGGTGATAAGCCAGGCGGAGGAGTGGGGCGCCGACATGATCATTTCCCATCATCCCCTGATTTTTAAGGGGATAAAGAAGGTGAATGATTCCGATTTTGTAGGGCGCAGGATTCTCCGGCTTATCCGGGATGATATCTGCTGTTTTGCGATGCATACGAATTTTGACGCCGCGCCGGGATGCATGGCGGATACGGCGGCTGAGATGCTGGGGCTTTCGGAGACGGAGGTCCTGGAAACACTCGGAACCCTGCCGGACGGAAAGCCCTACGGCATCGGCGTCTGCGGAAGCCTTCCGGAGCAGGTGACGCTCATGGAGCTCGCCCGGCGGGTGAAGGAGGTCTTTAACATCCCCGGCGTCAGCGTATTCGGGGACCTCGATTCGGGGCGGAAGCTCATAAGGGCGGCAGTCTGTCCCGGATCCGGGGGGAGCGAGACGGGGCTCGCGCTCCTGAAGGGGGCGGACGTCTATATTACCGGCGACATCAGCCACCACGAGGGGCTGGACGCCGCGGAGCAGGGGCTTGCCGTCATTGATGCGGGACACTACGGGATAGAGCACATCTTCATGCCGATCATGGAGAAGTATCTCGGGAAAATGCTCCCGCGGGAAGTGAAGATCCGGCGGGCCGCAGACATTTTCCCGCAGAAGATCGTCTGAAAAGAGGACAGGGCCGGAGAAAGACATTGACAGAAAGGAAGGAGGCAGCGATGGTCAGGGTTATTGTGAACGGGGAGACCCGGGAATATGAGCACGGCACGACGTTCCAGGAGATAGCGGCGGATTATCAGCATCTTTTTGACAGTGACATACTGATGGCTTCAGTGAACGGGCGGCTCAGGGAGCTGCACCGGAAGCTTGAAAAAGAGTCGGAGATCGTTTTCCTGACGGCACGGGACAAAGCGGGACTCAGCGCTTACCGGAGAAGCACCCTCTTCCTGCTGCTGAAGGCCTGGTACGATGTGTACGGTAAGGATGTGAACCAGCTCACTGCCTGCTTCACCATCGGAAGCGGCCTGTATATGGAGCGCATGGACGGCAGGGCCGTGACGCAGGAGGAGCTTGACAGGGTTTACGCGAGGATGCGGGAAATTACGGAGCAGGACCTGGTGATCCACAAGCGGAGCATGAACACGGATGATGCCATCGATATGTTCCGGCGCCACGGGATGGAGGACAGGGAGAGGCTTTTCCGTTACCGCATCGCTTCCAGCGTCAACATATACAGTATTGAGAATTATGACAACTATTTTTACGGATATATGGTTCCAAGCACCGGATTTGTCAGGGTTTACAGCCTGGAACTGTATGACCGGGGATTTATCGTCAACACTCCGAAAAAGAAGGATCCGGAGTACCTTCCGCCGATAGAGGCGAGCGGGAAGCTGTTCCAAATCCAGAGGGCTTCGGAAGAATGGAGCCGGAAGCTCGGAATCTGCGATGTAGGAACCCTGAATACCGCCATTGCGGAGGGGAAGACCAGGGAGATTATCCTGATGCAGGAGGCGCTGCAGGAGAAGTGCATCGGCGACATCGCGGAGACCATCGTGACTTCCGGCAGGAAGATTGTGATGATCGCCGGGCCGTCCTCCTCCGGGAAGACCACCTTTTCCCACCGGCTGAGCATCCAGCTGGCGGCTCTGGGCATGCGGCCGCACCCCATCGAGGCGGACAATTACTTTGTCAACCGGGAGGACACCCCGAAGGATGAGAACGGGGAATATGATTTTGAAAACCTGGATGCCATTGACGTCCGCCAGTTCAACGAGGATATGTGCAGGCTCCTGGCGGGCGAGGAGGTAGAGCTCCCGCGGTTCAACTTCGTGAGCGGGAAGAGGGAATACAAGGGAGATTTCCTCAGGCTCGGCCCTGAGGATGTGCTGGTCATCGAGGGTATCCACTGCCTGAATGAGAAGATGTCCCACTCCCTCCCGCCAGACAAGAAATTCCGGATCTATATCAGCGCGCTGACGCAGCTGAATATCGACAACCAGAACCGTATCCCCACCACGGACGGCAGGCTCGTCCGGCGTATCATACGTGACGCCAGGAAGCGCGGGGCAAGCGCACGCGACACCATCAGGCGGTGGGATTCCGTGCGGCGGGGCGAAGAGAGAAATATCTTCCCGTACCAGGAAGACGCGGACGTCATGTTCAACTCCGCCCTGGTCTACGAGCTGGCCGTTCTTAAGCAGTTCGCGGAGCCGCTTCTCTGCAACATTCCGCGGAACTGCGAGGAATACCAGGAGGCGAAGCGCCTTCTCAAATTCCTGGATTATTTCATGTGCATCTCCAGCGAATATGTGCCCGGAAACTCCCTGATCAGGGAATTTGTCGGCGGCGGGATATTCAACGTATAATTATTTCACACATATTGGGGCTGTGAGAACAGCCCCCTTTTTCTACCGGCCCTTTTTTCTGCCGGTTCCTTTTTCTGCCGGAATCCCCCCTGCATTTCTGTCGGGGACATGAAAAGCAGATCATGTCCTTTGACAAGGGACTCCCGGGGGGCGGATTTCCGGGAAATGACAGTGACTTTATGCTGAATCTGCCGGGAAATGCATCAAAACAAGCATCCATGAAGCATCCCGGTGTGCATATTCCGAAAAAAACCTCTTCATCTGACCATTCCGGGCAGATCATAAAGGCAGGAAACAGGCTTGCGATCGGCAAAAGCACACCAGGTTCATCACCCCGGGAGATTTGATCCGCCGGGACCGGGCAGGCCCGCCCCGGACGTGATATACTGTATCCGGGGATATGTTTTTATCCACGGGACTTGAAGTTTCCCGGAGTATCTGATAAACTTCCTAATGTTTTGAGCCGGACAGATGGTCGCTGCTGCAGGGGCCGAAAGGCCGCAGGAGAGGAAAGTCCGGGCTTCACAGGGCAGGATGCCAGATAACGTCTGGTGGAGGCGACTCCCAGGACAGTGCAACAGAAATGT
>ONXW01000310.1 GCA_900321915.1 uncultured Eubacteriales bacterium | reverse complement strand
TCTCCTCGTCATCCTTGCACTTTGTGATCTCAATGGCGTCAAAATAATCATCGGAAGCGATGCGCTTGATGGATTCCAGGACGCCCAGGCGCGGGAAGCTCATCCAGCGGATGGTTCCGACCTTGAAATATTTATGAATGGATTCTCTCATGTGTATTCTCCTTGCACTTGTCATTATCCCGGGAAAGCTGCGCAGAAATTCTGCGCAGCTTTTCCGTCAGAAATCCTGTTCTTTATTTGTCAGGGGTGAACTCCATGCTGCGAACCTTCTCAGAGTAGAGGCCTTCCTCGGTCGGGATGACTTCTTCGATTCTCTGGGATACGGTGGTGAAGTTGCAGACATCGCGCCAGGTTACGTTAGAGCTGGTGGAGTTGCCGCCCCATGTGGAGCATCCGAGGGACATGGTGATCGGCATGCCGTTGAAGTAAGCACCGGAGTTGCCGAGCGCCTGCGGCTGGTTCACAAGGATACGTGCGACATGCAGTCTTCTTCCCATCACATCGGCCTTTGCCATATCTGTGGTGTGGATACCTGCAGCGTGTCCGCTTCCCTGGAAGTCAGCGATCTTCTCGATCTTCTGAAGGGCATCCTCAAAGTCATCTGCCGGTACAAGGCTGACAACCGGGCAGAGCTTCTCAGTTGTGGTGACGAAGCCTTCGCCGCATCCGTCAAGCTCTTCGATGATGATGAACTTGGTTCCTTCCGGAACAGTGATGCCTGCGAGCTCGCAGATGGTCTTGATGCTCTTCGCTGCGGTGTGGCGGCTCAGAGCCTTGCTCTCCGGCCAATCCGGCCAGATGGTGGAAACAAGGGCCTTCTTCTCCGGGGAATCGTTGCGTGCTACGAAAGCGCCGACCTTCTCGCACTCCTTGATGAAGTCTTCATAGATGGCCTTGTTGGCAACGATGTTGTTCTCGGAAGAGCAGCTGGAGGAATTATCGAAGATCTGGGAAGCGCAGATGTACTCTGCTGCCTTCTGCAGGTCTGCGGTATCATCAATGTAGGTGGTATCATTACCGGCGCCTACACCGATGGTCGGTGTGCCGGAGGAATACGCTGCGCGAACCAGGCCGGAACCGCCGGTAGCGACAACGAAATCACACTGCTTCATCATCTCTGCTGCGCAGGGACGGCCAACCTTATCCGGGTCAACGCAGATAACCAGGTCTTCCGGAGCGCCCATCTGCTTCAGGACCTTGCGGATGTAGTTGACAACATACATCGCGGTGTTCTTTCCGCTTCTGTGCGGGGAAATGATGAGGGCATCCCTTGCCTTCAGAACCCACAGAGACTTCACGATCGGGGTAGCCTCACCGTTGGTAACCGGTGTGATGGCACCGATAACGCCCATCGGCTTGCAGTAAGTTACAAGACCCTTTTCCTTGTCTTCAGATACGATGCCGACGCTCTTAACGCCCTTCATATCGCGGTATACGCCCATAGCCTTGTTGCGGATCTTGTTGAACTTGTCCTGGAACACGCCCATCTTGGACTCATCAACAAGCATCTGCGCTGCGGTGCGGCGGAACTCTTCGTTGCATGCTGCGTAGGAAACAGCCTCGCAAAGTTCATCAACGCGCTCCTGGCTGTAACCTTCAGCGATCTTCTGTGCTGCTCTCGCTCTGGCTACAAGTCCTTCCATGTAAATAGCTTCTGCTGTCTTTTCAACTTTCTGCTGCTCTGACATGATATAATCTCCTTTTTATAATATTTTCCGTGCCGCCCCGATCCCCCAGGAACCGGGACCGGCACATTAACGCTCGCTGTTAATTCTCTGTCTTTTCTGTTTTTCAGCCCTTGAACTTGTCCGGAATCTTGTACAGTCCGCCGGACCACTCTACCAGATCCTGCATGTTCTTCGCCGCCAGTCTCTCTCTGGTCGCCTCGGAACGGTCAATGCCGAGATCCTCCGGGAACGCGACCTTGCCTTCCGCGCGGAGTTCTTTGATCTCTTTCTCTGTGATGGTGTGTCCTACCGGTGTGTCGCCCGCGACAGCCGCGATGATCTTCCTTCTCTCTTCCTTTGTCCGGCCCATGTAGACATATCCGAGACCGACTTCGGTGATCAGGTGGGTCAGGTCCTCGCCGTAAATCATAACCGGCGGCTCCGGGAATCCTGCCTGCTTGCCCACTTCAACAGCATCCAGCTGCTCCACGAAGGTCGGGCCGGCTTTGGTTGTCGTGCGGACCATCTGTGTCACGAGCTTATTGCCCTTTGCCATCGGGTCATTAGGATCGATAATCATGCTGTTCCACGGATTAGAGGAATGACGGCGTCCGTGCGGATTGGAGCCCATGTTCGGAGCTCCGCCGAAGCCGGTGATTCTTCCCTTGGTAACAGTGGAGGAGTTTCCGTCCGCATCCATCTGCAGGGTGGAACCGGTAAACATGTCAATGCCGTACAGTCCGGCCATCTGCGCATAGCAGCGGTTGGACCGGAGGCTGCCGTCCGCGCCGGTGAAGAATACATCGGAGCGGGCTGCTACATAGTCTTCCATGCCGAGCTCGGAACCGAACGCCACAACGCTCTCGATCCAGCCGGTCTCAATAGCGGGAATCATTGCCGGAATCGGATTGGAAACCCAGTTCCTGCAGATTTTGCCCTTGAGGCCCAGCTCTTCGCCGTAAGTCGGAAGAAGAAGCTCGATGGCAGCGGTATTGAAACCGATACCGTGATTCATTCTGGTTACCAGGTGCTTCGCGTAGATACCCTTGATGGCCATCATACCCTGCAGGACGTGCACGTCTTTGATGATAGCCGGGTCTCTGGTCATGATGGGCTCGATGATGCAGGGCTCTTCGGTCGGAACAACCACATCTACCCACTCGCCCGGGATATCGATACGGGTGACCTTGTCCACCAGCTTGTTGACCTGGACAATAACCACGCCGCTCTTGAACGCGGTTGCCTCGATGATGGTCGGAGTCTCTTCCGTATTATTACCGGTATAAAGATTTCCGTCCTTATCCGCTTCTTCCGCAACGCAGAGGCAGACATTGGGAATCAGGTCCGTAAACATTCTGGAGAAGAGCTCCAGGTAGGTATGGATGGCGCCGACTTTGACGGTTCCCTTTTCGATCATCTCCGGAAGCCGTTTTGCCGCATTTCCCGCATAGGAGAAATCAAGATATTTCGCGATTCCAAGGTCAAAAATATCCAGATGCTCTTTCATCTGTGTGCAGGACATAACAATATGAAGATCGTAGACTTTCTTCGGATCTACCTGTGCAAGTCCCTTGGACAACTGTACAGCCTGTTTCTGATTGTCACCCTCCATGGCGACTATCTCACCGGGATAGATTGCAGCTTCCAGAAGTTCCTTGATCGATTCTTCCTTGACGACCTTTCCCTCCGCAAAGGCGGCGATGGTCTCCAGTTTTTTCTGCTTCTTCTGCTTCTGCGTATCCCATGACGCAACTTCATGTCTGACCATGTTTGACGTTCCTGCCTTTCTCTGTTATGATTTCTCTGTGTTACTCTGCTAACGTACTACACTTTTTTCTATATCTGATAATAAAGCACGCGTTGGTCATTTTGTAGCAAAGAAAACCTATGGAAGAATTAAAAAATAGCATATCTCACAAATTAGTGAATATGCTATACTCCTTCTATACGTATTTTGAATATTTTTGCGTGTTATTATTTTTTTCTATATCCTGTCCCGATTTATTAACTAAACTGACTGATATTCGTTCGAAGAGGAGTCTTTCATTATTATGAAGCTTTCCTATCTACGCTATTTTCAGACGGTATGCAAACACTGCAATCTGTCCCGCGCGGCAGAAGAACTATTTGTATCGCAGCCTACCCTGTCCCACGCCATGAGCGACCTGGAAGATGAGTTCAATGTCACCCTGTTCCACCGCCAGCGCAACGGACTTACACTTACAGAAGAAGGCAAGAAGCTCCTGGAGCTTTCCACCGACCTGACAGCCCGGGCAGACGCCCTCATAGCGGAGATGACAACCCTCGGCCAGAGCAACAAGATCCTCCACATGGGTCTTCCTCCCACCATCGGTTCCGTCATTTTCCCGAAGATTTTTCCGGCTATGCTGAAGAACTATCCCGAGGTCCAGATTGAAGTGACCGAGATCGGCTCCCGGGCCGCGCTCCCGCTGATTTCCGACGGAAGCCTTGACTGCGCCATCATTTCCCACGACGGCCCGCTTCCCGCAGCCTTCGATTCCATCCCCATCCAGGCGCTTTCCATCCTTCTTTATATTTCCATCGAAAACCCGCTGGCTTCCATGCCGGTATTTGATTACGAGCGGGCAAGGGATCTCCCCCTGGTCCTGCTGAAGGACGGCGCCTTCATCAACAGCTATATCACAAAACAGTACCATGATCATAAACAGAAGGCGAACGTCATTCTGAACACAAACAATCTTCATGCCATCCGGAACCTTCTGGACACCGACTCGGCCGCCACATTCCTCTTTGAGGGGGCGCTTCACAACACCGAGGAGAATATTGTGACCATCCCCCTTCCGGACAGCAAGCCGATCCAGGTCAGCCTGGTCTGGAACAAGAAGCAGCAGAAAGGGAAATCCCTCTCTTCCCTGATCCGCCTTGTGCGCTCCCGCGAGCCGAAAAAGAGTTAACATCAGGAGAATCTATGGAAATCAACGTATCTGAATTGCTGGAGGGCGCACAGTCCGCCCGCGGAACCGCTGTCATCATCGATGTGTTCCGCGCTTTCACGGTTGAATGCTATCTCTTCGCCGGCGGGGCGGAGCGGATCCTGACCGTGGGAAGCCCGGAGGCCGCTTACCGGCTGAAAGAACAGTATCCGGAGGCCATGCTCATCGGGGAAAAGAACGGTATTCCCCTTCCGGGTTTTGACGGGGGCAATTCCCCTGCGCAGTTTGCAGAGACGGACGTCCGCGGGAAAATGATCATCCAGACCACCAGCGCCGGCACCCGGGGGATCGCCGCAGCGGAGCACGCCGACGAGGTTCTCACGGGAAGCCTGGTAAATGCCCGCGCCATCGCTGATTATCTCAGAGAAAAGCAGCCTGAAACCGTCTCCCTCGTGGCCATGGGCCTCAGGGCAAAGGAGAGCGCCGCGGAGGATGTCCTCTGCGCCAGGTATATCGAATCAATCCTTATGGGAAATGCCTTTTCCGCGGAGTATCTGAAAGAACGGACCGCGGAAATGCAGTTTACCTCAGGAAAGCGTTTCTTTGATCCCGCAACGCAGCACATCATGCCGGAAATGGATTTCCACCTCAGTATCCGGCCGGATATCTTTCCTTTCGTTATCCGGGCCGTCAGGCATGGGGATTATTATGAAATGATGTGCGTCCGTCCGGAATAATCTCTCCCGTCGCGCCACTGCCGGAGGATTTCATTATGTTTATTAATTTTCTTTATTATCTGAGGGGCAGGGGACTGAAGGTCTCAACCACAGAGTGGGTTGCCCTGGAGGAAGCCCTGGAAACCGGTCTCGCGAACGCAAGCCTGACCGGCTTCTATCATCTCTGCCGGGCGATCCTCGTAAAAGATGAATCCGAGTTTGATCTCTTTGACGACTGTTTCCTGGAATACTTCAGGGACAGCGATTCCGAACCGGAAATCCCCGAGGAACTGAAAAAATGGCTGAACCGGCCGGAGCTGCAGCAGGCTCCCTTCGACGAACAGCAGGCGGAAATCAACTCCCTCCTGGATTCCCGGGAGATCGAGGATATGTTCCGGAAAAGGCAGGATGAGCAGAAATCCGCGCATAATAAAGGAAGCTACTGGATCGGAACCCACGGCATGTCCGTCTTCGGCAATGCCGGCATGTCTCCCAACGGAATCCGCGTGGAAGGGGATTCCTCCGGCAGGCGCGCTTTCCGCGTCGCGGGGGAACGGCGTTTCCGGGATTTCCGCAAGGACAATACGCTGGACACCAGACAGTTCCAGGTGGCGCTCCGCAGGCTCCGCCAGTTTTCCGGGCTGATTGACCTTCCGGCCACGGAGTTTGACGTGGACAATACCATCCACGATACCGCGGACAACGGGGGGACGCTTTCCGTCCGCTACAAACGTCCCAGGAAGAACACCATCAAGCTCCTTTTGCTGATGGATTCCGGCGGGTCAATGGACTATTACAGCACCCTGTGCTCCGCCCTGTTCCAGGCCGTCACCAAGACAAGGCATTTTAAAGACCTGAAAATCTACTATTTCCATAACTGTATCTATTCGCGCCTGTACACCGACCCGACCATCGGCCCCACCTCCATGGTGCCCACGGACCGTGTGATGACCATTGTGCCCGGCGATTACAAACTGATCATCGTCGGGGACGCGACGATGGCTCCGGAGGAACTGTTTGAATCCTACAGCTATAAAACCGTCGACGGGCAGGTCATCCACAATTCCGGCCATGACTGGCTTCAGATCGTGAAGGACCGCTATCACGACGCTATCTGGCTGAATCCCGGCGCGCGCCCGGAGTGGAACGCCGAGTGGGCGATCACCTACGATGCCATCGCGAAGATATTTCCCATGTTCCCCCTCTCCGTGGAGGGCATTGAAGCCGGGATGAAAGAACTTCTCTGATGTCCCTTCCCCGGTATTCTTTTCTCCCGGTTTACAGAACGGCTCATTTGTAATACACTTCAATAGTAATGCTGTTGATGTCTTACAAAGGAGCCGTTTTTTCCATGCATGACCTGATTGTTCTCTATACCACCTTCATGAAAATCGGGGCTGTCAATTTCGGCGGCGGCTACTCCATGCTCCCCCTTCTGGAGCGGGAACTGGTAGATGAGCGGGGCTGGCTCACCACCGAGGAGATCATGGATTATTTCGCCATCGGCCAGTGCACTCCCGGGATCATCTCCATCAATGTCGCCACCTTTGTGGGGAACAAGCGGGCCGGCATTCCGGGCGGAATCGCCGCCTCCCTCGGGTTCCTCACCCTGCCGATATTCATTATTCTCGCAATCGCCGCTTTCCTGACCAACTTTGCGGACTATCCCATTGTCCAGCACGCCTTTGCGGGCATCCGTGTGTGTGTCTGCATGCTGATCTTCCAGGCCGTGCAGAAGCTGTGGGGGAAGGCCATCGTAGATAAACGGACCCTGCTGCTCTATCTGGTGATTTTCCTTCTCACGGTATTTTCAAAACAGCTTCCGATCACCATCCCGACGGCGGCATTCGTCATCGCAGCGGGTATTTTCGGCCTGCTCTCCGGCGGAAAGGGGGATAAATAATGCCTGTCCTCCTGCAGCTCTGCATCCAGTTTTTTAAAGCGGGACTGTTTTCTGTCGGCGGCGGCCTGGCGACGCTTCCCTTCCTGTATGAGATGTCTGACCGGTATGGCTGGTTCAGCTTCTCCGACATCGCGGACATGATCGCCATCTCGGAATGCACTCCCGGCGGAATCGGCCTCAATATGGCCACCTACGCGGGCTATGTAACCTCCGGCGCCGCCGGCGGCATCCTGGCCACCCTGTCTCTCGCGGCACCGTGTGTTATCGTGATCCTGATTATCGCCAGGATCCTGGAGCGTTTCAGGGACAATCCCCTCGTCGACCATGCCTTCTACGGTCTCCGCGCCGCTTCCGTGGCCATGATCTCCACGGCGGGCATCCATGTGGCCAGGACCTGCCTGATTCACATCCACGCCTGGAAGGAAGGCAGCCTTCTCGGAGTTTTTGATCTGAAAGCCATCATTCTGGCCGTCCTCCTTTTCTTCGGACTGCGGAAGCTCAAATGGCACCCCATTACTTTTCTGGCCCTGTCCGCTGTGATT
>ONXW01000306.1 GCA_900321915.1 uncultured Eubacteriales bacterium | reverse complement strand
GTCTGGGACCTGGAGAGCTATTACATCGCCCAGGCCATCTGGACCTGCATCACCGTCCTCAGCCCGCAGAAGGTTATCCTCGGCGGAGGAGTCATGCACCAGGAACAGCTCTTCCCGCTGATCCGCGAAAAGGTGGCGGAGCTGATGAATCACTACCTGAAGACAAAAGAGCTGGAGGATCTGGACAGCTACATTGTCCCCGCTTCCCTGAACGATGACCAGGGCATCATGGGATGCATCAAGCTGGCCATGAACGCGTGCGGTGAATAGTAGGCCTCCGGAAAAATGAAAAAAGCGGGAGGGAAACGATGGTTCGTTTCCCTCCCGTCTGTTTTATGCCGCAGCGGTCCGTTCTTTACGTCTATCTCTGCATTTCCCGGTGGGCGTCTATGCCCTTCCGCTTGTCGATGTCCACCTGTCTCCGCAGCTCGCCGAGACTTCCGAACTTTTTCTCCGGGCGGAAGAAATCAAGCATCTGCACTTCTACTTCTTTTCCGTACAGATCCTGGTCAAAATCATAGATAAATGTCTCCACGCTGACCGGCTGTCCGCCGCCCACAGTCGGCTTCCTGCCGATATTGGTCAGGCTGTTGTAGAGTTTCCCGTCCACCAGGGACCGGGACAGGTATACGCCGTAGACGGGAAGCAGCTTCTGTATCGGCGGGGTAATGTTCATGGTGGGGAATCCCAGGCTGGAACCCAGGTGCCTCCCGTGCACCACCGTCCCGGTGATGCTGTAGGGATATCCCAGCAGCTCGTTGGCCTTGCGGATGTGGCCCGCGGCCAGCTCTTCCCGCACATAGGTGCTGCTGATCTCCCTGTCCCCGTCCAGGAGTTTTTTCACAATCACGGCTTCATAACCGTATTTTCCCGAAAGCTGCCGCAGAAGCTTTGCGTCCCCGGCGGCCTTGTAGCCGAAACGGCAGTCCGTGCCGACCACTACCGCCCTGGCGTGCATCTGTTCCACCAGCACGTGGGAGATGAACTCCTCCGGATCCATCCGCGCGACCTCTTTGTTGAAAGGGTACTCTACGAGATAGTCCACGCCGGCTTCCTCCAGCTTCTCTCTCCGTTCCGCGTTCGTCGTGATCGTCGGTACGGGTTTCCCTGTCACCAGCGCGCCCGGCGCCGTCTCAAAGGTGAATACGGCGCTCATCATATCGTCTCCGGCCCGCCGGAACACCTCGGAAAGCAGTTTCTGATGCCCCCGGTGCAGCCCGTCAAACTTCCCCAGGGTCACCGCCGTCTTGTACGCGAGGCGGAATTCCCTGGTTCCGGTAATATACTGCATAGCATGTCTCCTGTATCTGTTATGTCTGCCCGGTCAGAGGAATATCCTGACGGCTTTCCACCGATTTTTCCCCTCTTCATACCGGTATACGCCGATGAACCGGCCCGCGGAGTCATAGACCCGCACTCCGGATATCTCCCGGCGCCCTGCCTGCATATCTGCGGCAGAAGATTCCATATATTCTCCGGGAAACGGGTTCCCGTTGGCTAAGAGCCTGTCCAGCTCCGGGCTGTCTGACCGGAACCCGGGAAGGTCCCCCAGCACCCGGTCCGCGGGAACCAGGATCTCTTCCAGGCGCCCGGAATCCCTGTACTTCTCCACGTCGCCGATGCGCACGCTGTCCTCCAGCTTAAACGGCCCCACCTGCGTCCGCAGGAGTTTTTCCATACAGCCGCCGCATCCGAGCTTCCGCCCGATATCATGGCACAGGGTCCGGATGTAGGTCCCGCGGGAGCACTCCACAGTGAGCACGGCCCGGGGCAGGTCCACTTCCTCCACAGTCAGCCGGTAAATGTGCCGAAGGCGCGGTTTCCTCTCCACCTCAATGCCCTTCCTGGCCAGGTCGACCAGCTTTTTGCCGTCCACCTTGAGCGCGGAATACATCGGCGGAACCTGCAGGTAATCGCCGGTGAACTCTGCTGCGGCCTTCCTCAGCATCTCTTCCGTGAGAGTTCCCTCCCGCAGAAGCTTTTTGGTGTCGGTCTCAGAAAGCACCTTTCCCGTCGTATCCTCGGTGTCGGTCTCCACCCCCAAAAGAAGCACCGCCCGGTAGGTTTTCCGCTCGTCGGTGAGCATCGCCGAAAGCTTCGTGCCCTTTCCCAGGCATACCGGGAGAACCCCCTCCGCCGCCGGATCCAGGGTTCCCGTGTGGCCGATCTTTTTCTGCCGGAGAATCCCCCGGAGCTTTGCCACCACATCGGAGGAGGTATAGCCCGCCTCCTTGTAAATATTAATGATCCCGTCCATCTTCCTGCATTCCCAGGGCAATCATGCCGACCACTTCCTCCAGCACCTCGTCGGGGCTTCCCCCGCGGACGGTGCACCCGGAAGCGCGCACATGGCCGCCGCCGCCGAAGCTCTGGGCGATCCTGCTCACATCCAGGTACCGGTTCGACCTGAGGCTCACCTTGAACTCGCCCGGCGTTTTCTCATAGATAAAGACGGCGCACTCCACCCCCGCGGTGATCCGGAGCTGGTCAATGATTCCGTCCAGGTCCTTGCTGTCCGCGCCGTAATCCTCAATGTTCTGCAGGGAAAGCACGCTGGCAATGCACCTGCCGTCCAGGTACAGCCGGCTTTTTAAAAGCGCGCACCCCAGGATGCGGTTCTGCAGGTATGTCCTGCGGTAAAAACTGTCATCGATAATGCCGGTGAAATCAATCCCCTTCTCCATCAGGATCCCGGCGATCTCCATCGTCCTGGCGGTGGTGCTGCTGTACCGGAGAACCCCGGTGTCATGGATGATCCCGGTGTAGAGGCATTCCGCCGTCTCCTTCCCGATGCAGTCCTCCTCCAGCAGTTCATAGAGAACTTCGGCGCAGGAACTCGCCCCGCCGCGCACCAGGTTTTCCTCCGCAAACTCCCGGTTTGTCCGGTGGTGATCGATGCAGAGGGTATGCGCCGCCCTGTCAAAGACCCCGCCGTAATCGCCGAGGCGCTCCCGGTCGCTGGCATCCAGGGAAATACAGAGGCTATAGGCCTTATCGTCATCCGGCTCCGTCAGGATCCGGTCAAAATACCGGAGATAGCCGAACTTTTCCGCCGGGTGGTCCAGATAGACGTCAACCCGCTTCTCCGGGGCATTGTCGGCCAGATAGTTGTATAATCCCAGCACCGAGCCGATGCAGTCCCCGTCCGGGTGGATATGTCCCAGGATGGCGACAGTCTCCGCGCCGGCGAGGGCATTTTCCAGAATATTTCCCATCTTACTCTTCTTCCTCCGGGTCGGGCACTGCGTGCTCCCTGTCATATTCGGCCACGTCGTCGATCATCTTCGTCATTCTCACACCGTACTCGATGGAGGTGTCAGCCACAAAGAGAAGCTCCGGCGTATTGCGGAGATTGATGTTCTTCGCGAGCTGGTTCCGGATGAATCCGGAAGCGTTCTTCAGGCCGAGGATGGTATCTTTCAGCTCCTCCTCGCTCCCGAAGACGCTGACGTGGACCTTGCAGAACTTCAGGTCCGGGGTGACCTGGGCGGACACCACGCTCGCCATCGGGCTCACGCGGGGGTCCTTCAGGTCCCGGATGATGCTGCTGAGTTCTTTTGTCACTTCACTGCTTACTCTTATATTCTTAACGCTGTTTTTACGCAAAATTCGCGCTCCTTTCCTGTCCTCCGATGCGGGATCAGGTCCTCGGAACCTCAACCATGGCGTAAGCCTCGATGCTGTCTTCCTCCCGGATATCCTCGAATTTGTCAAAGACAACGCCGCACTCATAGCCGGCATTGACGTCTTTCACGTCATCCTTGAATCTCTTCAGGGAAATGATCTCGCCGTCAAATATCTGCTCGCCGTCGCGGGTAATGCGCGCCTTGCAGCCCCTGGTAAACTTTCCGTCCAGGATATAGGTACCGGCGATGGTTCCGACTTTGGAGGCCTTGAAGGTCTGGCGGACCACGCCGTGTCCGATAATCCGCTCCTCGTAGATCGGCTCCAGCATGCCCTTCATGGCCGCTTCCACATCATCGATGGCCTGGTAGATAACCTTGTACAGGCGCATATCCAGCTTCTCGCGGTCCACGATGGACTTGGCAGTCGCATCCGGACGCACGTTGAATCCGATGATGATGGCACCGGACGCGGAAGCCAGGCTCGCATCCGACTCGGTGATGGCGCCGACGCCGCTGTGGATAACCTTGATAGCCACCTCGTCGTTGGACAGCTTCAGCAGGCTCTGCTTCACCGCCTCGACGGATCCCTGCACATCGGCCTTCACGATAATCGGGAGTTCCTTCACATTGCCGGCCTGGATCTCGGCGAAGAGGCCGTCCAGGGTTGCCGGCTTGCGGATGCCCTCCAGAAGGACCTTCTTGCCCTCCGCAATATAGGTATCGGCGATGCTTCTCGCCTCTTTCTCCGAATCCACCTGCATGAACACTTCACCGGCGCTCGGAACGTCGTTCAGTCCGATGATCTCCACCGGCGTGGACGGACCGGCCTCCTTCAGGCGGCGGCCGTTCTCATTGGTCATGGCGCGGACCTTGCCGAAGCAGTGGCCTGCCGCCACCGGGTCGCCCACATGCAGGGTGCCCTTCTGGATCAGGATGGTCGCCACAGGACCCCTGCCCTTGTCCAGGCTGGCCTCGATAACCAGGCCCCTGGCGTTGCGGTTCGGGTTCGCTTTCAGCTCCTTCACCTCAGCCACCAGCAGGATCATGTCCAGAAGCTCCGGAATTCCCTGTTTGGTCTTTGCGGAAACCTCGACGCTGGGCACATCCCCGCCCCAGTCCTCGGTGAGGATCCCGTGCTGGGAAAGCTCCTGCTTCACGCGGTCCGGGTTGGCGCCCGGCTTATCCATCTTGTTGATGGCGATGATAATGTCAACGCCCGCGGCCTTTGCGTGGTTGATAGCCTCCTCGGTCTGCGGCATCACGCCGTCATCGGCCGCAACGACCAGAACGGCGATATCCGTCGACTGGGCGCCGCGCATACGCATGGCGGTAAACGCCTCGTGGCCGGGGGTATCCAGGAAGGTGATCTTGTGGCCGTTTGTCTCCACCATGTAGGCACCGATTCTCTGGGTAATGCCGCCGGCTTCCTTCGCGGTGACGTTGGTCTCCCGGATCGCGTCCAGGAGGGAGGTCTTGCCGTGGTCGACGTGGCCCATGACGCAGACGACCGGGGCCCTCTCTTCCAGGGTCTCCTCCGCCTCGTCCTCCTCTTTCAGGAGTTCCGCGATAACGTCGACTTTTTCTTCCTGCTCGCAGAGGACGTCGAACATCAGCGCGATCTCCTCCGCCTTGTCATATTCAATTTCCTGGTTGATGGTGACAATCTGGCCTTCCATGAAGAGCTTCTTCACGATGGCCGCCGGCTGGAGCTTCATCTTCTCCGCCAGCTCCCTGATGGTCAGCTTCTCGGGAAGCGTGATGGTCTTGATGACCGGTTCCTTCGGCTCCGGCTTCGGCGCCGGCACCTTCACGGCCTGGGTCTTGCCTGCCTGGCCCTTCCCTTTGCCGCGCTTCTCTTCCTCGCGGTCGAAGCGGCTGTTCTTATCCTTATAGGCATTCTTGCTCTGCTTATTGTTCTGCTGCTTCTGCAGCGGGCGATCTCCGAAGGATCCCTCCTGCGGCCTTGCGCCGGGACGTCCTCCCTGCTGGCCTCTGGCCGGCGCGCCGCCCCTGCCCTGGGTATCGGCGTCCTTATCCTTGTCGTAGAATCCGCGTCCGCCCTGGAATCCGGGGCGGTTTCCGTCGCGGTTCTGGAATCCCGGGCGGCTGCCGTCGCGTGCCGGGAATCCGGGGCGGCTGCCGTCGCGTGCCGGGAATCCGGGCCTGTTTCCGTCGCGGTTCGGGAATCCGGATCTGTTTCCGTCGCGTGCCGGGAATCCCGGGCGCCCGTCACGGTTCTGGAACCCTCCCTGGCGTCCGTCGCGGTTCTGGAACCCTCCCTGGCGCCCGTCGCGGTTCTGGAATCCTCCCTGGCGTCCGTCGCGGCCCTGTCCCCTGTTGTCCTGGGACGGTGCCGGACGGTTGATCGGTCTCGGGTTGAAGGCCGGCCTGGTGGGGACAATGGGGCCGGAAAATGTTCTCGGCGCCGGTTTTGCCGGTTCCTGCGGCGCTGCCGGTGCTGCGGGTGCTGCCGGGGTTTCCGGCTTCGCCTCCTGGGCCTTTGCCGCCGCCGCTTCCGCGGCCGCCTTCGCCTTCTCTGCCTCCGCTGCCGCCTCCGCGGCTGCCTTTGCCTTCTCCGCCTCCGCTGCCGCCTGGGCTTCCCTTGCCTTCTGCGCGCGGATCTGCGCTTCCCGGTCAGGCTGTGCCGGTCTCTGCTGCGGCTGCGGCTGTCCCGGTCTTACGCCCGGCCTCTGCTGGCCCGGACGGTCCGCGCCGGGTCTCTGCTGGCCGGTATATCCCGCCGGTCGTTTCGGCCGCTGCATGCTGTTCTGCGGGCGGAACACCGCGGCAATTCTTCTCTTCTGCGGCTGTCCGGGTGTGCCTGCCTGCGCAGCCCCCTCCCTCTCCGGGGCTTTCGCTGCCGGGGCCTGTGCCTCCGGGGCTTTCGCCGCCGGGGCCTGCGCCTCCGGTGCTTTTACCGGGGCCGGGGCCTGTGCCTCCGGGGCTTTTGCCGGGGCCGGAGCCTGCGCCTCCGGGGCTTTCGCCGGGGCGGGGGAACCGCCCAGGCCCAGGGACCGCTTCACCGCAGCCACCTGCTCCTCGTTGATATTGGAGGCGTGACTTTTCACATCGTAATTATTCTTCTTCAGTATTTCCAATACTTCTTTATTTGTCCTTCCAAGTTCCTTGGATAATTCATTTACCCTCATATTCACTGCCTCCGTTCTGCATGGTTTCCAGTAAACTGATGATCTGTCCTGCGAATCCCGCGTCCGTGACCGCCAGCGACGTGCAGGAATCCCTGCCTATCGCCCGTCCCAGCGAATCCCTGTCTCCGAAAATGTACATGGGAACCTTATAATACTCACACATACTGCTGAAATCTTTTTTTGTGTTTCCGGAAGCCTCCTCCGATACCAGCACCAGATTGGCCCGAAATCCCTTGACCGCTTTCTCGGTCATAAATCCTCCCGGGGAGAGCTTTCCCGCCTTCCTCGCGAGGCCCAGATAATTCAATACTCTTTTACGGCTGTCCAATCTGCGATATCTCCTCTTCCAGCGTCTTATATACCTCCGGCGGCACCGGCACCCTGAGCGAACGCTCCAGCCCCCTGTTTTTTGCCGCCTTCTTCAGGCATTCCGGATTTCTGCAGAGATACGCGCCGCGGCCGTTTTTCCTTCCGGTAAGGTCCGTCAGGATCTCTCCCTCCGCCGTGCGAATCACCCGCACCATCTCTTTTTTCGATTTCATCTCACCGCAGCCGGTGCATTTCCTGAGTGGTATTCTTTTTTCCGCCAATGTCTCTCACTTCCCATACTGCGCAGGTACACGCAAGACTGATTTTCGGTTACTGCATCTCTGTGGTTTCCTCAGGCATCTCCTCGGGATACGCCTCCGGGTCCATGTCCTGGCCGGCGTCGCCGCCGTACAGCGGCTCGTCTGTGTATCCCTCAAATCCATCCTGGTATCCCATCTCGAGTTCATCCAGCAGACCGGATTCACGAGCTTCCGTCTCACTCTTGATATCGATGCGATATCCTGTCAGGCGCGCTGCCAGTCTCGCATTCTGCCCTTCCTTGCCGATGGCCAGGGAAAGCTGGTGATCCGGGACAATAACCTCCGCTTCCTTCGCGTCCTCGTCGGCGGCCACCAGGATAACCTTGGCCGGGCTCAGCGCGTTCTCGATGAGGAACGCCGGGTTGTCGTCCCAGTTGATGATGTCTATCTTTTCTCCCCTGAGCTCCTGTACCACCGCGTTGACCCTGGCGCCGTTGATGCCGACGCAGGCGCCCACCGGATCCACATTCGGCTCATTGGAGCTTACCGCGATCTTGGTCCTGGAGCCGGCCTCGCGGGCGATGGCGCGGATCTCCACGGTCCCGTCCTTCACTTCGGCCACCTCGGACTCAAAGAGGCGCTTCACCAGCTCCGGATGGGTCCTGGAAACCGTGATGCGCGGGCCGCGGTTGGCGTCCTTGACCTCCAGCACATACAGGCGGATGCGCTCTGTGGGGCGGAACTTCTCTGTCTTGACCTGCTCATTCTCCGTGAGGACAGCGTCAATCTTGCCCAGGTCAATATAATAATTGTGGTTGACATAGCGCTGCACCACGCCGGAAACGATATCCTTCTCCTTGCAGTACCAGTCCTGGAAAAGGGACTTTCTCTCCTCCTCCCGGATCTTCTGCAGAATCACGTTTTTCGCGTTCTGGGTCGCGATTCTCCCGAACTTCTTCGAGTCGATGGGGAAGCGCATGATATCGCCGATCCTTGCTTTCGGATCCTTCATCCTGGCCTCCGCCTCGCTGATCTGGAGCATGCTGTCTTCCACCGTCTCCACGACTTCTTTCTCTGCAACGACAGCGAAATCACCGGTTTCCCGGTTCATCTCCACGCGGATATTGTCCGCGCGGCCGTAATGGTTCCTGCACGCGGTGATGAGAGAATTCTCGATCGCGTCCAGCAGAACGTCCTTGCTGATGTTGTGCTCCCGCTCTACGGCTTCCAGCGCTTCCATCAATTCCTTGCTCATTTTTCTTTTTCCTCCTGCCTTAAGCCTTAGAAGTCTATGGCCTGACGTATTAACGCAATTTCTTTTTTCCGGAAGGTTATCTCCTCATCCCCGGAAAAGGCGAGCGTCACGGTATCCGCGTCCCAGGATTTCAGGATTCCTTCAAAATCCTTCTCCCCGTTTTGCGCTTTGTAGAGATGTACCTCCACAGCGCATCCCTCGTTGCGGATATAATCCTTCTCTTTTTTCAGGGGCCTCCCCAGCCCGGGGGAGCTCACCTCCAGTATGTAGCTGTCGGAAATAAAATCCTCCTCGTCCAGCCACGTGTCCATGCGGCGGCTGACCGTCTCGCAGTCATCCACGCTGATGCCGCCCTCCTTGTCGATATAGACGCGGAGATACCAGGTGCCCGCTTCCTTCACATACTCGACGTCCACGAGCTCAAAGCCCATCGGCTCCAGCACCGGTACCAGCCAGTTTTCCACTTTTTTCGTGTAGCTGTCTGCCCTTGTCATGGTCTCACCACCTTTCCTGTCTGCGGGGCATGCGCCCCGGCCCGTCCTTCCGGGCCGCGCAGATTGTCATAAACAAAGGAGTGGACTTGCGCCCACTCCTACAGTAATCATCATTTTGTTATCGTATGGATAATAACACACATCCGGCCGGAATGCAAGGAAAAAAAGGATTTTCAGGCATTTTCCGGTCCTTTGAGCCCTTCAAAGGGGCGGTTTTTCATGCCTGTCTCCTTCTGTCCCAGGTTTTCCCGGATGAGGGAATCCGTCCGGCTGACCTCCTCCATGAGGTCGCGGGCGGAGAGAACCACGGCGTTCTGGGACCGGACTATGATCTGCTCAAGCCCGTCGGAAGTCGCCACGGTCACATCATAATGCTTCGCGTGCTCCTGGGAAAACCTCTCGATATACTGGTCCGCCGTCTCCGCCGTCTTCGTGTATACCACGTGGATATTGCGGTAATCAAAGTATTCCGTTTTGTGCCCCTGCACGCGGTACGCGTCAAAAACCACGATCAGGCAGTACTTTGTGTATCCCTGGTAGTTGCACATGATGTCCAGGAGCCTGTCCCTGGCGCTGTCGATATTGGTCTTCGCGAGCTCCGAAAGCTCCGGCCAGGCAAAGATGGTGTTGTAGCCGTCCACCAGCAGGTATTTCGGTCCCGCTTTCTTCGGGGTGCCGCTCCCGGACGCCCTGTCCGCCGCCTTCGGCGCGGAGATGACGGTCTCCTGCCCCGTTCCTTTTCTTCGCTTTGCGCCCCAGCGGTTTCTCCCCGCGCCTTCCTCCGGCTTCCTGTTGGCGTTGTAGGTCCTGTCCAGGATCGCGTCGATCTCCTCCGTGCCGAGCCATACCTCCCCGCTCCGGTCACGGTTGTCCCCGCCCTGCCTGGTCAGCGCCGCCGTCTCCACATCCGCCGTATCCTTCAGCTCTCCGGCCCGGGAAGAAAAACAGCTCTCCAGGTGCATATAGTTTTTCACTTCATTCCACGGCACATAGAAGCCCGCGCCGTGGGTACAGAACACAGAGCCCGTCGGGTTTCGGAGGTCCAGCTCCGGGTCGTAGGAGGACTGCTCCAGCACCTCCTCCGTATTATGGCACACGTCGTACCCGCCGGCGGAACACACAAGCCTTCCGCGGCCCGCCGTGTAAGCCGTCACCTCCGCCTGATAGGGGTCAATGGTGCTGACCGGGGCCCGGCCGGAAATCACGGCCATCCCGCGCTCCGTCTCCGGCATCCCGAACTTCGCGTCCATCCGTCCCAGGTCTGTCATGGCGCGCCCCACATAGGCTTCCGGAATCTCCAGGCGGAAATTGTAGTACGGCTCCAGCAGCAGGGACTCCGCCTCCATCAGGCCCTGCCGCACCGCCCGGTACACCGCCTGGCGGAAATCGCCGCCCTCGGTGTGCTTCAGGTGGGCCCGGCCGGACACCAGCGTGATCTTCATGTCCGTCACCGGGGCCCCGGTGAGAACGCCCCGGTGCTCCCGCTCCGCCAGGTGGGTCAGGATCAGCCGGTGCCAGTTCCCGGCCAGGGCATCCGTGCTGCAGTCATCGGCGAAGGTCAGGCCGCTGCCCCGCTCGGAGGGCTCCAGCAGGAGGTGCACCTCCGCGTAGTGCCGGAGCGGTTCAAAGTGCCCCACGCCCTCCACCGTGTCCGTGATGGTTTCCCGGTAGACGATGCTGCGGTCCCCGAACCGGACAGGGCATCCCAGGCGTTCCGGCAGAATAGCCTGCAGAATCTCCATCTGCACCGCGCCCATAATCTGGGCGTGAATCTCCTGTTTTTCCTCATCCCATACCATGTGGAGCTCCGGGATCTCTTCCTCCACCTCCCGCAGCTTCGGGATGGCCTTCGCCGCGTCCATCTCCGCGGGAAGGATCAGGCGGTACGTCATCACCGGCTCCAGCACGGGGACGTCGGAGTCCGGCTCCGCGCCGAGCCCCATGCCCGGCTTTGTGCCGGAAAGCCCCAGGACGGCGCAGACGCTTCCCGCTTCCGCGGTGGTGACCGGCCGGAACTTTTCCCCGGAATAAATGCGGATGCCGTTTACCTTCTCGCCGTTGACCTCATCCCGCACCGAGAGGCTCCCCCCGGTGATCTTCATGAGCGTCATCCGCTTCCCGTCTCCGTCCCGCTCGATCTTAAAGACCTTTGCCGCGAATTCCCCGCCGTACTCCGGCGGTGTGATATACTTCCCAAGTCCCAGGAGGAACTCCTGAACGCCTTCATTTTTCAGGGCGGACCCGAACCAGCAGGGGACAAGGTCCCGCCTCCGGATGGCTTCCCGCAGGTGCTCTTCGCTGACAGAGCCCGTCCCCAGGAACTCCTCCAGCTCCGCCTCCCCGCTGGTGGCGGCATTCTCAAAGAATTCCTCCGAGGTATCATCCGAAAAATCCACGAAGCTTCCGCCCAGCACCCGCTTCATCTCATCGATCAGCTCCCCGGGGCTTCTGTCCGCCAGGTCCATCTTGTTGACGAAAACAAACACCGGAATCCCATAACGCGAAAGCAGACGCCACAGAGTTTCTGTGTGCGCCTGCACTCCTTCCGAACCGCTCACGAGAAGAACGGCATAATCCAGGACCTGGAGCGTCCGTTCCATCTCCGCTGAGAAATCCACATGTCCCGGGGTGTCCAGGAGCGTTATCTCCGTGTCCTGCACGGACAGGATGGCCTGCTTGGAGAAAATGGTAATTCCCCGGGCCTTTTCCAGCCCGTCGGTGTCCAGGAAGGCATCCCCCCTGTCCACCCGCCCCAGGGAACGGATCACGCCGCAGTCGTAGAGCATGGCTTCCGACAGCGTCGTCTTGCCCGCGTCGACATGTGCCAGGATTCCTGCTGTCACACGGCTCATTCCAGATATCCTCTCTGCCTGCAGTAAACCTTGATCAGCTCGGCTGTCTGGTCCAGGTCAAACCGGGTGGTGTTGATGGTCAGGTCATAATTCTGCATGTCGTACCAGTCGCTGTCGGTATAGTACTTATAGTATCCCTTCCGGTCATTCTCGATCTTCCGGATTCGCTTTTTCGCCTTCTCCGCGTCGATGCAGTCCACCTCGATAACGCGCTGCACGCGGGTTGCGTAATCGGAATACACAAAGACGCGGACCAGCTTCTCCACATCCTCGAACTGGTCCAGGATATAGCCTGCCGCCCTTCCCACGAAAATGCAGGGCTGCTGCTCGGCCAGCTCGTGGATTACCTGGGCCTGGAACCGGAACAGGTTTTCCGGGGAGGTCAGGTTGTCGTCCGGGGAGGGAACGCTCAGGTCCACGGCCCGCCCGCGGGAAAACCACAGGAAGGGACTCTTGGCCGCCTTCTCATCGGCAAGGCGGAAAAACTGTTCCCCGACGGCGCTCTTCTCCGAAGCGATGCGCATCAGGTCATCGTCGTAAAAGTTCATGCCGAGCTCCTGCCCCAGCTTTTTCCCGACAATACGGCCGCCGCTGCCGTACTCCCGCTCTATTGTGATAATCAGATTCTGTATCGCCATGGCATATCCTCCCTGAAAGAAAAACCGCCGCCGCCCGCATGGACGGCGGCGGAAGTTTTAAGGGTCATTCGACCGGGGTTACATACCCCTCCGCGTCTATTGTAACACCAAAGGACAATCCCTGCAATTTCTGAAAAAATGCCTCCCGCTTCGACTCAGGCAGTACCGCCGTGCGCCCGCCGGACGCCGCTGCCGGGATGACCCGGAGAGCCGTTGTTCCGTCCTCCCGGAAGGTGATCTTTCCCAGCATGGTCTCCGGGATGGAGCTGTTAAATATAAAATTCCCCATGCTGTACAGAATGGGCTTTCCGCTGTAATACTCTATGCCCTGCAGCACATGGGGATGGCTTCCTATCACAATATCCGCGCCCGCGTCGATAAACTTCCTGGCCATGTCCTTCTGGTAGCTCTCCGGGGTCTGCTTCTTCTCGACCCCCCAGTGGATGGCGACAGCCAGGTAATCGCAGGATTCCTTCGCTTTCCGGATATCCGAGATGAGGCGTCCCGGATCGTAGGCGGACATCACCCCCGGATGTTCCGGGCCGGCTGCCCAGCCTGCTTCCGGATATACGCGGGACCCCGCCAGGATCCCTATGGTTTTCCCCCGGGCTTCCACGGTGATGAGCCGCTCCGCCTCCGCAAGCCCCGCCCCGGCGCCTGTGCGCAGGATACCCGCCTGGTCCAGGAGGGCGTCATTCTGCAGGAGCGCCTCCGCGCCGTAATCCAGCACGTGGTTGTTTGCGAGGGTCACCACATCGGCGCCGATCTCCTGCATGATATGCAGGCGGTCAGGCGCGATGCGGAAGGTAAACTGTTTATCCTTTGCCTTCGTGCCGGTGTTTCCGAAGGGAAACTCCTGGTTTGCCGTAAATACATCCGCGTCCGCGATTTCCTGCCGCAGCGTCCCGTCCAGGATTCCGTCCACCCCGCCGGCGCCGTCATAAGCCGCGAGCACATAATCCGAAAAATAGATATCCCCGGCAAACCCCAGCGTCACGTCGCCGGAGGGCTCTTCCTCCACCACCTGCGCGGTGCCGGGCCCGTCGCCCGGAATCAGGACAGCCGCCGGGCTTCCGTCTCCCGGATCCTCCGGAACGGTTGTCTCCCCCGCCGGCCCGCCGATGTCAGCCAGGTCGTCGTCCGCTGCTTCCGCCTCTGTCCGGCCGCCTGCCGGGCTCTCTCCTGTTTCCTGCGATGTCCGGGGCGCCTCCGCCGTCCCTTCTCCGGATGACTTTTTTCCGGGACCCGCAAGGAACCAGCCGGCTCCCACGAGCAGCAGAAAAACAATCAGGACCGCCGGGATTATCGGCGATCCTGAGATAGTATCCTGTCGTTTCCTGCTTCTTTTCTCTGTTCTGTTATCTCCCGAATAATCCATGGTTTTATTATCCTTTCGGGAGGCCTCAGGTGTCAAGAAAGCTTTCCTTAAAGAGTCTTACGGATTCTTACGGACAAGGGGGGCATATCAGAAGGCGATGATGATGCCGCCGTCAGCCGCGTAGATCGTGGCCACCCCCTGGGTCTCGGTGATGATAATCTCCCCGAATTCCGCGGCCTTCTTCGCGAATTCCCGCACGAGATCCGCCCTCTCCGGGCAGTTGACGTGGGATATGACAAGGCGCCGCCCGGCGGTGTCCCGCACCTTCGCGACCGCCAGGTTTACCATCTTCCTCAGCGCACGTTCCACCCCGCGGTCCTGGGAAATCTTGATGATCTCCCCGTCGTCCGCGCACATCACCGGCCTGATATTCAGGACAGAGAGGGCCCTGGCGGAAAACCGGGTGATGCGCCCGTTTTTCCACAGATGGTCCAGCGTCCCCAGGACAAACCAGGTCTCCATCTCATCCCGGTAAGCCTCGGCCCGGCGCACAATCTCCTCAAAGCAAACCTCCTGCTCGCACAGATCCCTGATAAACAGGCCGATGTTCAGCTCCCCGCAGGAGGCGGATTTGGAATCCACCACATGGATGTTTTTGATATGCCCGTGTTCCTCCTCGAAGATCTGCTTTCCGACCACCGCGGAATTATAGGATCCGCTGAGCTTCGAGGTCAGGGTAATGACAAAGATATTGTCCGCGTCGCACTCGTACGCGCTGCGGAACAGCTCCGGGGACGGACATGCCGTTTTCGGCGCGGTGGGGCACTCCTTTACCTTCTGCAGGAAGGACTTCTGGTCGAAGGTATCGTCATCGACAAAATGCTCCTCACCGACCTGCAGCGTCAGCGGGACCACCGCGAAATGCGGGTCCGCCTTCTCCTTTTCCGTCCAGTCAAAACAGCTGTCTCCGATGATTTTATACTTCATGATGGGCCTCACATAGTATTTGATACCATTTATTATAGATAATCAAACCCATACAGTCAACTGCCCCGCCCGCATCCGCGGACGGCAGGGACCTTTCCGCCCCGGATCCGCTGTCGCAAAGCCGGAAAGGGCCGGCGCATCGGAATGATGCGCCGGCCCCTCCGCCGTTTTCCTGCAGTCAGGAAATATGATTATTTGTCACCCAGGCAGACAACCTTGCCGTCTTTCACGATCAGGGTCTCAGACTCCATGCCCTCATCGAAGATGACGGTGGGATTGTACTGAACCATGTCGATGTGGACGGTGGATCTTGCCGGCTGGCCATAGTAGAAGCCGTTGCCCATGGCGATGTGGCAGGTTCCCCTTGCCTTCTTCTCTTCCTCGAAGTCGCCGTTGAACATACATGCCGGGTTCAGGCCGAGGCCGATCTCAGCGATGTTGTCGGAATCCTTGACCTCTGCGATCTGTCTGCGGATCTCCTTGCAGATCTTTGCGTCGCCGCCGACTACCTCGACGATGCGGCCGCCCTCGATCTTCAGCTCAACCGGGATGGTCGGGCATCCGTAGTAGCAGATCGGGCCGTCGATAACCAGCTTGCCGTGGGTTGTACCGATAACCGGGCCCAGGGAAACTTCACCATCGGACCATGCCATCGCGTCGCCCGGGTTTCTCGCGATACCGCACTCTACGATGGGCTCCATGGGATTCATGTCCATGTAAAGATCGGTACCTGCCGGTGTGGTGACGTGGGCTGTCTTCTTGCCTCTCCAGATCTCCTGCAGCTTCAGGCCGTCCGCGTACACTGCCTCATAATCCGCAAGTGCGCCGCCTCTGGTAAAGTTGTCAATGCTTCTTAAGCAGATGGAAACCTCGCGGAGCTTCTTCTGGTTGATGAGCTCCTTCAGGTGGTTGTTGTAGATAGCCGCGCCGGAAGCGGTGGTCATGCCGACGAAAACATCGCACGCGTCCATGCCGAGCTCCAGGGACTTCGGGAAAATAGTCGCTTTGTCCTTGCCGCGGATGGGCATCATGTATACGCCGTACTCTGCGCCGCAGTTGAGGGCTGCCGCAGCCATCGCCTGGGTCATCCGGTCATCGGTCTGCGGGTCGACGACGATCAGGACTTCCTCGCCCGGCTTGACAGCCATCAGGTTGCCTAAAATATACTGCGCTCTCTCCATGCACTCAATAATTCTGTTGTCTGCCATAATAATCTTCTCCTTTTGTGGTAAGCTGCGATTACCTTAAATCTGACATTTTCAGTATAAGATCCCCGGAAAAGGTTATAAATGATTATGCATGGATTTCTATAACTCATGTTTTTCAGGTTATAACGTGTCCGGTGTTTGACATCAGTATAATATCATTGTAAAATTATACTGTATACCAATGAACTTATATGTTGTGTGCATATTTCATGGGGGGGATTTCTATGTTAAGGGAAATGGATTACGTCTACGCGGTCTATCAGGAACGCAGTTTTTCCAAGGCGGCCAAAAAGCTTTTTGTCACCCAGCCGGCCCTGAGCCGCATGGTAAAAAAAGCCGAAGAGGAGATAGGCACGCCCATCTTCGACCGGAGCACCCTTCCGATCACCGTAACCAAGGAGGGCATGAAATATATTGAAGCCATCGAGGAGATCCACCGCATCGAGGGCAACCTCAAGGCCTATTTCCACGATCTGGGAGAACTGCGGGCCGGGCGCATTTCCCTGGGGGGATCCTCCTATTTCTGCTCCTTTATCCTCCCGCCGCTTATCAGCCGTTTCAGGAAGGAACACCCGGAAATTGCCATCGAGCTCCGGGAGGGCAATGTGGACGATCTGAAAAAGGGACTTCTGAACGAAACCCTGGACCTGGTCCTGGAAACGTCCTGGAAAGGCGAACCGAATATCGATACCCACCTGTACAAATCAGAGTACATCATCCTGGCGGTCCCGAAGGAGTTTGAGGTAAACCGGAAGATCCGGCCCTACCAGCTGAAGCGGGAAGATATCATCTCCGGCGCTTTTGAGAAGGATTCCGTGGAGCCGGTCCCCCTCGGCATATTCCGGGACGTTCCTTTTATCAAGATGAAACCGGGAAACGACCTCTATGAGCGCAGCACCCGCATTTGCGCCAATGCCGGTTTTGAGATGAATGTGGTCATGTACGTCGACCAGATCATGACCTCCCTCAACATCGCTTCCACCGGAATAGGCGCCCAGTTTACGCGGGCGGATCATGTCCGTTTCCTTCCCAGGCTCGACGCCCTGTCTTTCTACAAGCTGAGCGACCCGCTGTCCATCCGGAATATTTACTGGCTTACCAAAAAACGCAGGTATCTCTCCAAAGCTGTCAGAGAATTCATGTTTCTTGCCGGCGACGGAAAATATGAGGCCAAATAATGTGCGGTTCAGGCCCGTATTTACAGCATTTCAGATAGTTATAAAATTAATATCATGACCTATACCATATTTGTATATATTTTGCGGCATGGCAGGGATAAATCATATAATATATTCAGATTTTAAGTCCTTGAACTTTAATTTTTTAACCAAAAAGGAGGAGCTTATGAAAAAGATTTTGTCACTCGTGATTATCGGATCGATGATCGCCACCATGGCAGCATGCGCTGGCGGAAGCAAGCCGGCTGAGACAACTGCGGCACCCGCCGCGACCGAAGCCCCGGCAGCTGAGGCTCCGGCAGCAGAAGCCCCGGAAGCGGAAGCGTCCGCGGAGATCAGCGTAGACCCGGCAGACTATGTCATGGGTACCGGTTCCACCGGCGGAACCTATTTCGCACTGGGCGGCGCTATGGCTAATGCCATCAACAACCAGCTGGCACCGTACAAGATTACCATCACCGCACAGTCCACCGGCGCGTCCGTTGAGAACATCAACCTGATGCACGCGGGCGAGATGGACCTCGGTATCGCCATGAACAACGTCGCCGCCGATTCCTATGCAGGAACAGGCGCATTCGCCGACACAGGCAAGATTGAAGACGTGAAGGCCATCGGCGTTGTCTACAACGAGGTTTACCAGATCGTTGCCAACGCAGACACAGGCGCAAAGAACGTTGAAGACCTGAAAGGCCTCAAGATCGCCATCGGCCCGGCAGGCTCCGGTACACTCGGACTTTCCCAGAAGGTCTTCACCGCTGCAGGAATTGACCCCGACAAGGATATCCAGCCGCAGAGCGATTCCTTCGGCGATGCCGCAACCAAGATGCAGGACGGCCACATCGACGCAGCCTGCAACGTGCTTGCAGTTCCCGCTTCTTCCATCATTGAGATGACCACCTCCATGAAGCTGGCTTATGTCAACATCAGCGATGAGATCCTTGCCGAAATCCAGAAGGATGCTCCGTACTTCACACGTAAGGTCATTCCGGCCGGAACCTATCCGGATCAGGAGGAAGACTGCAACACCATCACCTGCAAGGCTGTTCTTTACTGCAGAGCCGACCTTCCGGATGATGTTGTCTACCTTATCACCAAGGCCTTCTATGAGACCGGCGACGAAGTCGCTGCCGCTCACGCAACAGGTAAAGAGATCCAGCTGGAGGGCTGCCTGGAAGGCGTTACCACTCCGATTCACCCCGGTGCAAAGAGATACTTCGAAGAGCAGGGCATTGAGGTTCCGGACAACGGCTGATGTATGAGCCCGTCCTGAATCGCCTGTGCTGATTCAGAAAGATGAATAGCGGGGGTATCCCGGAAAGGGATACCCCTGTGTTCGTCTAAACACCTGTTACAAATGTGTTAAGTTACAGAAAAGAGGATTGCGGATGGCAGAAGAAAATAAGACTCTCCCAACTGACGAAGTGAAAGAGACAGCAAAAGACCCCATTGGTTTGACTGACGAACAGGCGCTCGCTGCGGAAGCTGCGGACGAAATCATGCAGAAGTATGATAAGGAATCTGCTTACCGCAGGCTGGAAGGCTTCGGCGCAAAGCTGGTATTCGCCATATGCGTCGCATGGTCATGCTTCCAGCTCTACACCGGCTTCTTCGGGACATTCCCGTCGACACTGCAGCGCGCACCGCACCTTGCGGCCGCCATGTGCCTGGTGTATCTTCTCTACCCGGCCTACGGAAAGCCCGGCAAGACAATTCCGTTCTATGATTACATACTCGCCCTTGCCTGCGTGTACTGCGGCGCGTATCACATTATCAACTACAAGGCGCTCCTGACCCGTGCCGGAAGCTTCACCAAGATGGATATCATCGTCAGCGTTATCGCGATCCTGCTCCTTCTGGAAGCCGCACGGCGCGTCGCCGGCCTCGTTGTCGTCGGCATCGGTTCCCTCTTCCTGCTGTACGCCCTGTTCGGACACCTGATCCCCAGGGAACTGTTCCTGTTCCACGCGAAGTTTACCTTTAAGCGCGTGGTATGTACGGAATGGCTCGGCACGGAGGGTATCCTGGGTTCGCCCATCTACGTATCGTCAACCTTTATTTTCCTGTTCCTGGTATTTGCCACATTCCTGAAGGCCAGCGGCGTCGGTGACTGGATGACCGGTCTCGCCATGGGCGCCTTCGGCGGACAGACCGGCGGCCCCGCGAAGGCAGCCGTTATCGCTTCCGCCCTTCAGGGAACCGTCAGCGGAAGCTCCGTTGCCAACACAGTTTCCACCGGTTCCATCACCATCCCGCTGATGAAGAAGACGGGATACCGGCCGGAATTCGCCGGCGCGGTAGAAGCGGCCGCGTCCACGGGAGGACAGATCATGCCGCCCATTATGGGTGCCGCCGCCTTCATCATGACAGAGTATATCGGCTGTACCTACGGCACGATAGCGCTGGCGGCCTGCGTCCCGGCACTTCTCTACTTTACCGGAATCTTCACCAACGTCCATTTTGAGGCCCTCAAGTACGGACTGACAGGTATTCCGAAGGAGAACCGCCCGGTGGTAAAGGAGCTCCTGAAACGGGGCTGGTACATGGTATTCCCCATCGTGGTTATCGTCGTACTCCTGGTACAGGGCCGTTCCGCCATGACCGCCGCCATCTGGGGCATCCTGGCATGTCTTCTTGTATGGATTGTCGAAATCATCCGCAAGGAGCACAAGTTTAATGTGGTGCAGTTCCTGAAGATGTTTATCCAGGGTCTGGAACAGTCCGCCCGCAGCGCCATCTCCGTCGCCGTCACCTGCGGCTGCGCCGGTATCATCGTCGGCGCCGTCACCATGACCGGTCTCGGACTGAAGATGGCCAACGGTATCGTCGCCCTGGCAAACGGAAGCCTGATGCTGACCATGGTCTTCACCATGCTCTGCTCGATCCTTCTGGGCATGGGCGTACCGACCACGGCCAACTATATCATCCAGGCCACCATCTCCGCGCCGGCCCTTGTAGCCCTCGGCGTGCCGACCATCGCGGCCCACATGTTCGTGTTCTACTTTGGTATCGTGGCTGATATCACCCCGCCGGTTGCCCTGGCTGCTTTTGCCGGCTCCGGTATCGCAGGATCCAATCCCATGAGGACGGGCTTCAACGCGACCCGTCTCGGAATCGCCGCCTACCTGGTACCCTACATGTTCGTCCTGAACCCGGTTATGGTTCTTGTCAACACAGGCGGATGGAGCGCACCTGTCTTCGTCTTCATGGTGCTGAAGTCCATCGCGACCGCCGTCATCGGCATGATGGGCATCGCGACCGGCGTCACCGGGTACTTCTCCACCAACTGCAATCCGCTTGAGCGGGCTATGCTGATTATCAGCGGACTGCTTCTTGTGGATGCCGGCAACATCACCGATATCGCCGGAATCGCTATTTTCCTGGTTGCGTTCTTCATGAACCGCTCCCACAAAAAGAAAGCCGACCCGGCTGCAGCATAACTGAGAGGGATGTATCCCCGGGCTGCATTTCGTCAGAACCGGCAAAACCCCGGCAGGAAAATCAATCCTGCCGGGGTTTTCTTATGTCTTATTATCAGATCTCAAACAGCATATCGCCGTAGCTCGGGAATGGCCAGAGGTCCTTATCGCAGAGCATCTCCAGCTTATCCGCCGGTGTGCGCAGCGCCTGCATCTCCGGTGACACCACATTCAGGTAGAACGCCGCGCGCTCCTTCATATCCTCGATTCCTGCCGCCCTGAAGTTGGCGTCGCGCAGCCTGTGCAGGGCCATCCGCATCTCCTCCAGAAGCCGCGAGGTGTTCATGAGAAGCTCTGTCTGGGAACTGAGGCAGGCATCCGGGCATGCAGCCCGGACCGCATTGATGGATTCCGCCAGGCGGGTGGTATACTTTACAACCGCCGGGATAATCTGCTTGCCCGCGATATTCAGCATGGCCTTCGCCTCAATATTGATCGTCTTGGAGTATATCTCATACTCGATCTCCGCGCGGGATTCCAGTTCCGGCCTGGTGTACACGCCGAAATCCTGGAACATCTTCACGGACTTTTCGCTGGTCAGCTCCACCACCGATTCGATGCTGCACCGGTAATTGGGAAGTCCCCTGCGCTCCGCCTCCTTCACCCAGTCGGAGGAATATCCGTTTCCGCTGAAGATGACCCGGCGGTGCTCGGCAAAGAGCTTCTTGATCATATCGTGAACCGCCATCTGGAAGTCTTCCGCCTTCTCCAGCTCATCAGCCGCGTCGCGGAACGCCTCCGCCGCGATGGTATTCAGCACCACGTTGGCGTTGGAGATGGATGCGGAGGAACCCACCATACGGAACTCGAACTTATTGCCGGTAAACGCGAAGGGCGATGTGCGGTTCCTGTCCGTGGCGTCCTTCTTCACTTCTATCAGGGTGTTGACGCCGGTCTTCAGGACGCCGCTCTCCTTCGTGTGCTCTACGGAACCGTTGTCGATCAGCTGCTCAATCACATCCTCCAGCTGCTCTCCCAGGAATACGGAGATGATTGCCGGCGGTGCTTCCGCAGCGCCGAGACGGTGGTCATTTCCCGGGACCGCGGTGGACTGCCGCAGCAGCCCCGCGTGCTCATCCACAGCCTTCAGGATGCAGGCCAGAACCAGGAGGAACTGGATATTCTCATGAGGTGTCACTCCGGGATCCATCATATTGATGCCGTCATCCGTCGACAGGGACCAGTTATTGTGCTTGCCGGATCCGTTGATCCCGGCAAAGGGTTTTTCATAGAGGAGGCAGGTCAGGCCATGGTTGGCCGCCACGCGCTTCATGGCCTCCATCACCATCTGGTTGTGGTCGCAGGCGATATTGGCCTCCTCGTAGATCTGCGCCAGCTCGTGCTGGGCCGGGGCCACCTCATTGTGCTGCGTTTTTGCCGGGACGCCCAGCTTCCAGAGACGCTCATTCAGCTCTTTCATGAACGCGCCTATCCTGGGACGGATAGCTCCGAAATAGTGGTCGTCCATCTCCTGCCCCTTCGGCGGCATGGCGCCGAACAGGGTCCGCCCGGTGTACATCAGGTCTTTCCTCTGCAGGTACTTTGCCTTATCTATCAGGAAGTACTCCTGCTCCGGCCCTACCATGGGAATGACGCGGCGGGACGTAGTATTGCCGAACAGCCTGAGAATCCGCAGCGCCTGTTCATTGACCGCCTGCATGGACCGGAGAAGAGGTGTCTTCTGGTCCAGCGCCTCCCCCTTGTAGGAGCAGAACGCGGTAGGGATGTAGAGGGTAACGCCGGTGGTCTCCTTGCGGAGGAAGGCCGGTGAGGTGCAGTCCCAGGTGGTGTAGCCGCGGGCCTCAAAGGTGGACCTCAGGCCGCCCGACGGGAAGGACGACGCGTCCGGTTCCCCGCGGACCAGCTCCTTGCCGGAAAACTCCATAATGACATGGCCCTGCCTGTCAGGCATGGAGATAAAGGAATCATGTTTTTCTGCCGTAACGCCGTTGAGCGGCTGGAACCAGTGGGAATAATGGGTTGCCCCATGGTCAATGGCCCAGTCTTTCATCGCGTGGGCCACATCATCGGCGATGGACGGATCCAGGTCCCGGCCTTCATCAATGGTCTGCCGCAGCCTTTTATAGACCGCCTTCGGAAGGTGTTCCCTCATCGCATCGTCGTTAAATACCATCGTCCCGAACAGCTCGGGAATATTTATCTTATCATTCTCCATAGAATCCCTTTCTGGTCGTCTCAAGCCTGCTCTGTCAGTTGTCGTACGCACTATTATATATTACTTGTCCGCATTTGTCACTTTCATTTGATCCACTGCTGCAGTATCATGGAGAGCTCGTCGAAGTTCAGGGGTTTTGCGATATGCCCGTTCATTCCCGCCTTGAAGGCGCTCCTGCGGTCGTCCTCGAAGGCGTTGGCCGTCATGGCGATGATAGGTATCTTCGCCGCCCTCTCCGTGCCGAGGGCCCGGATGGCCCTGGTCGCCTCGTACCCGTCCATACGCGGCATCTGGATATCCATGAATATCAGGGTATATTTGCCCTCCGGAGCGTTCTTAAACAGTTCCACCGCTTCCTCGCCGTTCTCCGCCCGGTCGACTTCCAGGCCGGTCATCTGCAGTATATTCATGGCGATCTCCGCGTTGATATGGTTGTCTTCCACGAGAAGGACCCTGTGGTTTTCGAAGCTCAGGTCCTCCAGCTTCCGAAGCGGCCTGCTGCTCTGTTCCTCCTCCCCGCCCTTCTCCAGGAGGGACTGGAATACGCGGATGAATTTCGTCCGGAACAGCGGTTTGCTGATAAAAGCGTTCACGCCCGCTTCCCTGGCGTCCGACTCGATATCCGACCAGTCGTAGGAGGACATAATGACGATCGGCAGTTCTTCCCCGACAATGGCCCGTACTCTCCTGGCAGTCTCCAGACCGCCCAGATCCGGCATTTTCCAGTCGATGATAACCGCGAAAAAGTCCCGGTTCTGTTCATGGCGCACCGCGACGCGGTCCACCGCCGATTTTCCGGAAAGAGCCCACTCGCTGTTCATTCCGAGGTCGTTCAGGATACAGCAGGCGGATTCGCAGCTCACCGGGTCGTCGTCGGCCACCAGCACATGCAGGTCCGTAAAGTCCGCCTGCAGCAGGAGTTCCGGCTCCCGGAGCCGGAGATAAATCTCCACGGTGAAGCGGCTTCCCCTGCCGTAGGTGCTCTCCACATGGATGTCCCCGCCCATCATACGCACAATATTCCTGGTGATGGCCATGCCGAGGCCCGTCCCCTGCTGGGACTGCGTCAGTTTATCCTCCGCCCTGGTGAAGGGTTCAAATATATGCTGCAGAAACTCCGGCTTCATACCGATGCCGTTGTCTTCTATCACGAACTCATAGAGGCCGATGTCGGGAATGCCGGAAGCGCGCTCCTCCATCCTGAGGACGATTTTTCCGCCCTCCGGCGTATACTTGATGGCGTTGCTGAGGAGATTGACCAGAATCTGGCGCACCCGGGTGCTGTCCCCGGTTACCTTCTCATGCTGCAGGTCCCCGACATGCACCGAGAGGGTGTGTTTTTTCGCGTCCACCTGGGGCTTTGTCATGACGAGCACATTGTCAATCAGCTCCGGGATGTCGAATTCCTCCTCGGAAAGCTCCACCTTGCCCGATTCTATCTTGTTCATATCCAGCACTTCGTTGATCAGCGCCAGAAGATGTCCGGAAGAATCCGTGATTTTCTTCAGGCAGTCCGCCACCCGGTCCCTGTCGTCCAGATGGGTCGCGGCGATGGCCGTCATCCCGATAATGGCGTTCATGGGGGTGCGCATGTCATGGCTCATGCTGGACAGGAAGGCGCTCTTGGCCTTGCTGGAGGCGTTGGCGGCTTCGATGGCATCCTGCAGGTTCTGCTGCATCTCATAGTCCTTCCGGACTTCGTCATCCACATCCCGGAAAGCCATCATGACCCCGGTTTTCGCGCCGGGCATATGGACCTTGCCGAAATCGATGCGGTAATAGCGTTTTCCCTCTTCCAGATCCCGCAGGAAAATGACGGAGAAGCTGTCCCTCTTCTCAAGCTGGCTGCAGATATACGGCAGGGAGATCTGCTCCTGCATCCGCTCCCGGTCTTCTTCCGCCACCATGGTGGCGACATACTGTTCCTTTGTATCGGAATATTTCGCGTGGCCCAGGGCATTCTGTATGGCCTCTCTGTGGACGCCGTCCATATCGCTGTGATACAGGGAGCACTGTTCGGTCTCGATGTCATTGATAAGCCATACTGTGTTGTAGGCTTCCGTCAGGGCGGCAATCACGGCGTCCCGCACCGCGTAATCCATCTCCTGCTGCTCCCGCTTTTCCGTGATATCCGAGATAAATACGGTATATATCCCGCCGTAAGCCGCTGTGTCCGCGTAATGGCCGTAATCGTCCACCCACCGGACGCTTCCGTCCTTCCGGATTATGCGGTACTCCGCATAGTCCATCTTCGCCTCGTCCTCCCTGACCTGCTGGGCAACGGAAGCGGAGACGCTGCCGTAATCCTCCGGATGGACCATTCCCCGGAATGTGAAGCCTGTCAGCTCTTTGAATTCCTCCAGGTCCCTGCACCCGTAGATCCGGAAAACAGCGCTGTTGGCGTAGAGAAGCTCTTCCGGCTCCGCGGCCCGGTAGATAAAGAACCCGCCGGGCATGTGGCCCCCAATCTCCTCGATGATGGACATGGTCTGTTCATTTAATTCAAATTGATTCCCGGACATACCCGCAGCCTCCTGTATTGCTTCAGCGTTGCAGCGTATAAAAATACAGTAACATTATATGCGAAGAAACCCCGCCGTGCAAGCACGGCGGGGTAAAGGCCCGTATCGTTCAGAGGACGGAAGGGCTTCCGCAGTCCTTCCGGATCCCGCTCAGCGCCTCCTGGTATTCATCAGGCGCAGGATATAAATGAACAGGTTCACGAAATCCAGGTAAAGCTGCAGCGCGGAGATGACAGAAGATTTGGCCAGCATTTCCGGGCTGCCGCTGTAAGCCCTGTAAAGGGCGCTGATCTTCCGCGTGTCATAGGCGGTAAACAGCAGGAAAATGATAATGCCCGCATAGCAGAGCACCACTTCAAAGGCGCCCAGATTGATGAACATCGACGCGATCCCGAACACAATCAGGAGAATCAGTCCCCCGAACATCAGGGGGCGCAGGCCGCTGACATCAATGTTGAAAACCTTGCTCACTACCGCCATGGTACCGAAGAATACAGCTGTGGCCGCAAAGACAAACATCATCCCGCCCACGCCGAACATCAGGAAATAGACGGAAAACACGACGCCGTTCATCGCGGAATAAAGCAGGAACAGGAACCGCGCCATCCCGACGGAGAGCGTGTTAATCTTCCAGCTGAGCACCAGGACCGTGATCAGCTCCAGCCCCGTAAGAACCGGGATCGCCCCCGGAATCCGGAAGGCGTACAGCACGGCTCCGGAGAGATAGCCGGACAGGCCGATGCCGAACGTCACAAGCAATCCGAGGAACATCCAGAGATACGTCTTCGCGGTGTACTCCCCGAGGGTTTCCTGCGCCTGCCACGCATCTTCATAATAATTCACCGGTTCCCGGTTCATGGGTTCATAATTCATAAGCCTCTCCTTTCCTCAACAGCACTTTTTCAGTGGTTATTCCGTGAGCAGCGCCGTAATCTCACTGCTTCTCGCGATAAACTTTGTCATCCGCTCCGGGGTGAGGGAACCGTGGGACAGGGCAGCCAGGTCGTAGAGCTGCTCGCAGATCTTCGGGGTATTCTCCCCCTCCGTGTGCTCCGTGACATACTGTACCAGCGTATTCTGCGCGTTCAGAACCAGGGTCTCGCCTGCCTGGCCGAAGACGGACGGATCCATGCCTCCGAGGTTATACATCTTCATCATGTCAGCCATCCTGCGGCTCTCCTCGGAGACGGTGATCATGGACGCCAGGCCGGCATCCTTCAGCTTCTCCACCTTCACTGTCAGTTTATCATTTCCGACAGCTTTGCGGAATACCTCCGTCAGGGATTTTTCCTGTTCCTCCAGGGCTTTCTTCTCTTCCTCCCCGACCTCTTCCTTCAGGGTTTCATTCACATCCGCATCGATGCGCAGGAACTTCAGGTTCTCATTCTTCTGCTCCAGCTGTCCGATAAACGGGCTGTCAATGCTGTGCGGCAGGATAAACGCATCCTGTCCCGCCTCGCGGAACATGTTGATGTACTGGCTCTGCTCCTTCTCGTCGGTGACATAGAAGACTCTGTTCTCGTGGTTTTCGCTCTTCGCTTCCTCCAGCACATCCTTCAGGGTCAGGTACTTTTTATCCAGGTTTTTGAAGAGAATATAATCATTCATCTTCTCAGCGAACTTTTCGTCCCTGAGGCATCCGTACTTGATGAAGGGAGCAATGTCATCCCAGTATTTCTC
>ONXW01000287.1 GCA_900321915.1 uncultured Eubacteriales bacterium | reverse complement strand
TGGTACAGATGCTCCAGGAGGATATTTTTCATGTCCACAACCCGGTTCACGCGCTCGCGCAGCGCCTCCTCAGGCATGAACAGCTCGTTGACCTGGAACCCGATCTTGGAATATTTATCCGAGAAAAACGGCGCGATTCCGGATTTCGTGGAGCCGAAGGATTTGCCTGCCAGCCGCTCTTCCTCATAGCTGTCAAACAGGATATGGTACGGCATCAGCACCTGGGCCCGGTCGGATACCAGGATCCTCGGCTTCGGGACGCCCTGCGCCTCGATGTCGGCCAGCTCCTTCGCCAGCGCGGGGATGTTCAGGGCTACGCCGTTGCCGATAATGCAGGTCGTGTGATCATAGAAAATGCCGGACGGGAGCAGGTGAAGCGCAAATCGCCCGTAATTGTTGATGATGGTATGCCCGGCATTCGCCCCGCCCTGGAAGCGGATGATAATATCCGACTTCTCTGCCAGCATATCCGTAATCTTGCCTTTGCCCTCATCGCCCCAGTTGGCGCCGACAACAGCTCTTACCATAATCTGTGTCCTCCTCGTTTTATCTCCCGTCTTACACGTTTATCTCAGCTTTTGACCCGAGTTCATCCTTATTTTCGGAGAGGATCGGGCGGATCACTTCCGCAAGGAATTCTTCCACCTGTTCTTTCGCCCGGCCTGTATACTTCGCGGGATCCATATTTGCCTTCAGCTCTTCCAGCGTGACATGGAACGCCGGATCCGCGGCGATCAGCTCCAGGAGATTGTTGTCCAGTCCCTTCTCCTTGACATTCCTGCCTGCTTCCATGGAAAGCTCGCGGATGCGCTCGTGAAGCTCCTGGCGGTCTCCGCCGGCCTTCACGCAGTCCATCATGATGTTCTCGGTCGCCATAAAGGGCAGCTCCGCCATCATGTGTTTCTCAATAACCTTCGGGTAAACCACCAGGCCGTCCACAACATTGAGATAGAGGTCCAGGATGCCGTCCACGGCGAGGAATCCCTCCGGGACGCTCAGCCTCTTGTTGGCGGAATCATCCAGCGTTCTCTCGAACCACTGGGTGGAAGCCACCAGCATCGGGTTCATCACATCCGACATCACGTAGTTGGCGAGGGAAGCCATTCGCTCGGAGCGCATCGGGTTTCTCTTATAGGCCATGGCGGACGACCCTATCTGGGTCTTCTCAAAGGGCTCCTCCACTTCCTTCAGGTGCTGCAGGAGGCGGATATCGTTGGAAAACTTGTGGGCGCTCTGGGCGATACCGGCGAGGACTGACAGTACACGGCTGTCATTTTTCCGGGAATAGGTCTGGCCCGAAACCGGATAGCAGCCGGAATATCCCATCTTTTCGGCGATCTTCTGATCCAGGGCGCGGCATTTTCCGTGATCCCCGTTAAACAGCTCCAGGAAGCTCGCCTGTGTGCCTGTCGTTCCCTTGGAGCCGAGAAGGCGGAGGGAATCCAGCACGTAATCCAGGTCATCCAGATCCAGCTTCAGGTCCATCATCCACAGCGTGGCGCGCTTCCCGACCGTCGTCGGCTGCGCGGGCTGGAAATGGGTGAATGCCAGTGTGGGCTGTGCCTTGTATCTGTCAGCAAAATCCGCAAGCTCATCCAGGACGCTCAGGAGCTTTCTCCTGACGAGCCGGAGAGCCTCCGTCATAATGATGATATCCGTGTTGTCGCCGACATAGCAGCTGGTCGCGCCGAGATGGATGATTCCCTTTGCCTTCGGGCACTGCAGCCCGTAGGCGTAGACGTGGGACATGACATCGTGTCGGACGATCTTTTCCCGGGCTTTCGCCTCCTCGAAATTGATGTCGTCCTGATGGGCACGGAGTTCATCAATCTGTTCCTGCGTAATTCCGAGGCCGAGCTCTTTTTCCGTCTCCGCCAGGGCTATCCAGAGCTTCCTCCAGGTGCGGAATTTCTTTTCCGGCGAGAAGATATACTGCATCTCCCTGCTGGCATACCGCTCCGAGAGCGGGCTCACATATCTGTCATTATTTCCCATGTCATCCTCCTGTCATTCAGCGGGCCCTTCCGCGCTCTGTCCGGCCCCGGTCCTCACCCGGGTAATCCGGAACCTGCCCCGGAGAAGGTTAAACTCCAGCTGCAGCGTCTCTCCTTCCGCGGCATGGCCGGGCAGGACATATTCCACGCGGTGGTCCTCCCGCACGCTAAGAACAGCGTCCCGGTACGCGCCGGCAAAACCAAGGTATATCGCGGCACACAGGAGCAGCAGGCATAATCCCGCCCTCTCCCTGCGCAGGCGCACCTTCCGCATGGCTTTCAGGTATCGTTTCAGGTAACGGTAATCCACAGTCTCCGGAACATTATATGCCAATGACATCCTCCATGGAGTACATTCCCGGCCCTTTCCCGCTCAGGAACTTCGCCGCGGCGATGGCGCCCTTTCCGAAAATGGCGCGGGAATATGCCGTGTGGTTCAGTGTGATCACTTCATCCTCGCCCGCGAAGATAACGTCGTGCTCCCCGACAATGGTGCCCCCGCGCACGGCCTGGATCCCGATCTCCTTCGGGTCCCTCTTCTCCCGTACGCCGGAACGGTCCAGGCGGTAATGGAATTCCCCGGAAAGCGCTTCGTTGACGGAATCCGCCAGGGCGAGCGCCGTTCCGCTGGGCGCGTCGATCTTGCGGCGGTGATGCTTTTCCATGATCTCAATATCGAAGCCGTTGGGAGACAGCACCTTTGCCGCATCCTTCACCAGCTTCAGGAGAAGATTGACGCCCAGGGACATGTTGGCGGAGCGCAGCACCGCGGTCTCTTCCGCAGCCCTGCGCATATGCTGAAGCTGTTCTTCGGAGAGGCCGGTCGTGCAGAGGACGACCGGGAGCTTTCTCTTCGCGCACCAGTCCAGCAGGCCGTCCACAGCCTTCGCCGTGGAAAAATCAATCACGCAGTCCGCTTCCTCCGCGCACTGCTCCGGGTCCGTCAGGACGGGGAACGTAAACAGCCCTTTGTCCTCAATATCCAGTCCGGCAGCGATGAGGACTTCATCGTCCTCCCGGGCAAGCTTTTCGATAACCTGCCCCATCGCGCCGTTGCATCCGTGCAGAATGATTCTTGTCATGGGCGTCCTCCCTCAGTATATCAGCCGATGAGGCCGTAATTCTTCATCTCTCTCCTGAGACGCTCCCTGTTCTCCGGGGCCATCTCAATCAGCGGAAGCCTGTAGCCGCCGACCTCCTTGCCCATCAT
>ONXW01000304.1 GCA_900321915.1 uncultured Eubacteriales bacterium | reverse complement strand
AGAAAAGCAGAAAGAGCGAAAGCACCTCGGTTTTCATAACCCCATCGGTGCCTTTCGCCAGAAAGGTGGAAAATAATCATGAAAAAGAACGTATTAGGAGCAATCACACTGGCAGCTATGATGACATTTGCCGCATGCGGAGGTTCGCAGCAGGCACCGGCAGCAACACAGGCTTCCGCAGCTGCGGAGACCGTTGCTGAGGCAGCCTCGGAGGCAGCCGGCGAGGCTGCCGGAGCGCTGAAGGAGATTGAGGCGGGCGCGTGCGAGACCCCGGCTGTCCTGACCAGCATCGGCCAGAGCGCGGACGTGGATATCGTCAACACACTCTGCAGCAAGGCAGGCATCGAGATTGAAAAGAACAACAATATCACCGCGGATGACCTTCCGGCGGACTGCAAGACACTGGTACTGGCAGTAGGCGGTTCCTCCAAGGGACTGGGCGCGGCCGGCATCGACGCTGACCAGGAGCTGGCGAGAACAGCTGCACTCCTGGAGAAGGCAAAGAGCCAGGGAACAAAGATTGTGGCAGTTCACACCGGCGGAGCCGCAAGACGCGGAACCCTGTCCGATTCCTTTATCAACCCGGCATTTGAGGCTGCGGATATCGGCGTTATCGTGGCGGAAGGCGACCAGGACGGCCTGATGCAGGGAATCCTTGCGAAGAACGGTGTGGCAGGCGCATGTGTTTCCACAGTTGCCGACTGCGTCGCAGTGATGACCACCCTGTTCGGAAAGTAATCAGCAGCAAGCTTGAGAAATTCATACGATACAAAGGAGAACCCATATGACTGGCTATGCCATAACATTCTTTCTTATGCTTGGCGTCTTCATGGTCGGCTGTTTTGTACTGAAGCTTCCGGTCGGCGTTTCCATGCTGCTGGCAGCTCTCTCCGGAGCCATCGAGGGCGGGCTCGGCACGGAGACCGTCAGGATGATGGTGGAAGGCGAGTTCGGCTATGTTGACACGATTCTTACTATCGGCTGCGCCATGGTCTTCATGAAGGTCATCGAGGATTCCGGCGCCCTGGACGCGCTGAGCAGCCTGATTATCGAAAAGTTCCACAAGAGACCGGCAATCCTGCTGATACTGATTATGCTGATTATCATGTTCCCGGGCATGATTACCGGTTCCTCCACGGCGGCGGTCCTTTCCGCCGGCTCTATCATGGCGCCGGTTCTGGCGCTGATGGGCCTTGACGCCGTGACAGCCGGTTCCATCATTGCCATGGGCGGACTGCTGGGCATGATTGCACCGCCGGTCAACACGGCAGCGCTGATTATCTGCGCCGGCATCGACGTTCCCTACGTGGGATTCACAGGACCCCTGGCCCTCATCACCTTCCCGCTGGCAATCCTGTTTGTTCTCCTTCTCGGATACAAGCAGGCAAAGCTCCTGGATTACGAGAAGCTGAAGCCGGCCCTGGTAAAGCAGGATGAGACGAGAAAACAGTACGGGCTGAAGATTTACATCCCGCTGATTGTACTGCTGCTTCTCATGGTTGTCTTCAAGATTCTCCGCCTCGGCGAGGATATCGGCATGCCGCTGATGTTCCTTATCAGCGCCTTCACCGGTTTCTTCACAGGAAAGAAAATCAATATCCTGACGACGGTTCCGGAGGCAATCCGGACAGCGGCGCCGGTTATGGGAATCCTGATGGGCGTCGGCATGTTCATCGAAGTCATGACTGCCACGGGCGTACGCGGACTGGTCGTCACCAGCTGCCTGAGACTGCCCCCGGCCATGTGGCTTCTGGCCTGTGCCGTAAGCATCCCGCTGTTCGGCGCGGTTTCCTCTTACGGAGCCTGCTCCGTCCTGGGCGTGCCCTTCGCCTATATCTACGCATCCCTCCTGGGAGGGAATTCGGTAGTGGTCCTCGCGGCCATTTCCCTGATTGCCTCCTGCGGCGACATGATGCCGCCGACAGCGCTGGCCGGGCTGTTTGCAGCCCAGGTGACGGGCGTTAAGGAGTACACGAAGATTCTCAGACGCTGTCTTGTTCCGATGATTATCCTTCTGGTATGGGCCTGCTTCTTCCTTGCGAAATCCAAGATGATTGCAGGATTGTTCTGAGCGAAGGGAGGAGACGAAGATGAGCATAATTACCATCATTTATCTGGCAATCGCGGCACTGGTTTTTGTCTGCACCGGATACAACATGATTTTTAAAGAAGAGAAGATTGCAGACCAGGTAAACGCGGCCATGGTGCTGATACCGCTGTTCCTGCGGATTCTGCTGATTAAGTGAGGAGGTGCGGCGAATGAAAAAAACTTATATTTCCGCCGCGGTTATCCTTGCCTGCGCGGCGGTAATCGGCGGAATTGCAGGGAAAAGCTTTTACGAGAAGAGACATTTTAAAGAGGACATCGTTCCCGGAGACCACGTGACGGAGACCTTCATGCTTTCCGAGTACAACCCGAATCTTGCCGGTTCCATGGGTGATACGGAAGTATATGTGCTGAAGGGCGAGGAAGAGGGAGGTTCCCTCCTGGTGCTGGGTTCCACCCACGCCAATGAGCCGGCCGGCCATATGACCGCCGTGGTCCTGGAGGAAAATGCGAAGGTCAACAAGGGTACCATTTATGTTATCCCGAGCATCAGCAAGTCGGGCTTAAGCCATAACGACCCGCTGGAGGGAAGCCCCCAGTACATGCATTTCACGACGAAAGACGGAGAGCAGAGAGTGTTCCAGTACGGTTCCCGCGCGGCGAACCCGGTGGACCAGTGGCCGGACCCGGACATCTACTCTCACAGCTCCGGACAGACTCTTTCCGGTTCTGAGACAAGAAACCTGAACCGCTGCTATCCGGGCATCGCGGACGGCACCCTGTCAGAGCAGGTTGCCTATGCCGTTACCAATATGATCAACACCCTGAACATCGACATGGAGATTGACCTGCATGAGTCCAGCCCGGAATACGCGGTCAACAACGCCACAGTCGCCCACGAGCGGGCTATGGGCATCGCCTCCGAGGGCGTGCTGGACCTGCAGCTGGAGGGCATTTCCATGAGCCTGGAGCCGTCGCCGGTATCCCTGCACGGCCTGACCCACAGGGAGCTGGGTGATTTCACCAACACCTACGCGCTCCTGATGGAGACCGGAAATCCGTCCCAGGGACGTCTGCGCGGCCGGACCGACGAGGCGCTGGTACAGACCGGCATCGACCCCTGCTATGTCATCAACTATGACCTGGGACTTCTCTATGTAGACTACAGCAGCGGCAGCTTCCCGATGGAGCTCCGCGTGGGAAGGCACCTGGCGGGCATCAGCGCTTACATCAACGCGTTCAACAACAACAGCGACAGGAAGATTGAAGTGGAAGGAATTCCGACCTACGATGAGATGCTGACCAATAAGGTAGGCTACTACCTCAAATAAAAAAGGAGGAAACTTATGAAAAAGAAACTGGCACTTGGGCTTGCAGTGATGATGGGTCTCAGCTCTTTCACCGCATGCCAGAGCACACAGCCGGCGGCGCCGGCAGCAACCGAGGCAGCGACTGAGGCTGCGGCAGAGACAGAAGCACCCGCGGCGGAAACGGCAGCGGAAACTGCGGAAGCGGCAGGAGAGGAGAAAACGGACAAGCCGTATATCGAAATCCCCGCTGAAGTCCAGTCCTGGGATGAGAGCAAGAAGGAAGTCAGGCGTGACATGCTGACCACAGCTGACAACGGCATGGTGGCATCTCTGAACTATGTGGCGTCCAAGGTTGGCGCGGATATCCTTGAGGCAGGCGGAAACGCGGTTGACGCCGCGGTAGCGACAGGATTTGCCCTGGGCGTGTGCGAGCCTATGATGAGCGGTATCGGCGGCGGCGGAGCCATGACAATCTATAACGCCGAGACGAAGGAAACCGTGTTCATCAGCTTCCGTGAGATGTCCCCGAAGAACATGGACGCGGACCTCTGGATTGAGGATGAGAACGGCGAAGTT
>ONXW01000301.1 GCA_900321915.1 uncultured Eubacteriales bacterium | reverse complement strand
TACCTGGAAAAAGAACAGAGAGGGGTGGTGGATGTCGAAAACGGCACCATTACCGGTCACCTGAAGACAGGAAATATGACGTACTGGGCGGAATACAGGAAAAAACCGGAAGGCGGATTTGTCCTGGTCAACGGGTACGCCCACCGCATGAACCTGGAGGGGGAATAATGGAAGAAAAGAAGATTCTCTGCCGGAAATGCGGCGTGGAGATGAAGGAAGAGAAGGTTTTCTTTGAGTATATCGGCCATAGCTTTCAGCATCCGCTGCCGAAATGTCCCGTATGCGGGGAGGTCTATATCCCGGAATCCCTGGTGAGGGGCCGCATGGCCGAGGTGGAAATGCAGCTGGAGGACAAATAGAAGGGTATGAGAGATATCATTCTGGTGAGGCACGGCGTCCCGGAAACGGAGGGGAAACTGTTTCTCGGAACAACGGACCCGCCGCTGTCGGAGGAGGGAAAACGCCAGGCCCGGCGGCTGTCGGCGGAATATGGGGATAAAGAGATACGGTGTATTATCACAAGCCCGCTCCTGCGCTGCCGCCAGACGGCGGATATCCTCTCCGGCGGACGAATACCCGTGGTGGTGGAGCCCGCGCTGCATGAGATTTCCATGGGCGCCTGGGACGGAAAGAGTTTTGACAGTATCCGGGAGCAGTTCCCGGAGGAATTCCGGATGCGCGGTGAGGATATCGCCGATTACGCGGTCCCCGGCGGGGAAAGCTTCCGGCAGTGCCAGGAGCGGGTGACGGAGGCGTTTCTGCGTATCCGCAGGGAATATGACGGGAACCTGGTGCTGGTGACCCATGCCGGCGTTATCCGCTGTATCCGTTCTTTCCTGGAACACAGGGACTTAAGCCGGCTCCTGGAGCTGCCCGTCCCTTACGGGGAAGCGTTCCGAACGGAGGATGAGGTCTATGACGGCCTGATCACGGCTGCCGGGCGAAGCTCCAGGATGGGGGATTTCAAGCCCCTCATGGAGGTGGAAGGCCGGAAGGTTATCCTGCGGATCCTGGACAGGTTCCGGGAGGCCGGTGTGCGCCATACTGCCGTTGTCACGGGAAGAAATGCGGATGAACTGGAGTCTGTTATCCGGGAGGAGTGGACTGAGGAGCAGGTATCCTTTGTGCGGAATGCTGACTATATGGATACCCAGATGTTTGACTCGATCCGGATGGGGCTTATGGCCCTCCTGACCGGGTACGGCAAAAAGAGAGACGTTCCCGGCGGGGTCTTCCTCGCGCCGGTGGATGTGCCCGGCTTTACGGTTTTCACGATGGATCTGGAGAAGGAGTGCCTGAAGGACGCTTCGGTCCGGGCCGTCGTCCCCAGGTATCGGGGCGCTGACGGGCATCCCATCCTCCTGCGGCAGGCGGCTGTTTCGGAGGTCCTCGACCACGACGGCACCCGGGGGCTTAAGGGTGCCCTGCAGAAAATGGGGGAGGAGCTCCGCGGGGCGGACACCCCCGACGCGGGATGCGCCATGGATACCGATACACCCGATGATATGGACCGGGTGATGAAAGTGCTTGGAAATCGATATGTTTTTAAAAAAGACTCCTGTACAGAGCTGCTTGAATGTTGTAAGATAAAACAGGAAATCCGGGATCACTGCGCCGCGGTCTCCCTCCTCGCGGGGGAGATGGAGGAAGCCTGCCGGAAAGCCGGCATCTTCCTTGACAGGGACATCCTGCTGGAGGCGGCATCCCTCCACGACATCGGGAAATGCCGCGGAAACCGGTCCCACGCGGAATACGGGGCCTGGATGCTGGGGCGCCTCGGTTTGGAGCGTCTGTGCGGCCCGGTCAGGTTTCACACGGACCTTCCGCGGAGCATGCAGGACCGTCTCTGCGAGAGCACGCTGGTGTATCTCGCGGACAAGCTGGTGCTGGGGACGGAGCGCGTTTCCCCGGAGGAGAGGTTTGGGCCGAAATTCCGGAAATTTGCCGCTGACCCGGATGCGCTCGCCGCAGTAAAAAGGAGATACGATAGTGCCCGCCGCGCCGCGGATACCCTGCTCCGCGGGGCGGGGGACTTCCTCCCCATGAAAATACGGAATCTCCTGGAACAATAAGAAAGAAAAGAGGAACCTTGCCATGAAGCTCATCAAAACAACAGAAGCAGTCGGACACGTGCTCTGCCATGACATGACCCGGATTATCCCGGGGGAGGAGAAGGGACCGGTTTTCAGGAAGGGACACATCGTGACCGAGGAGGATATTCCGGTGCTCCTTTCCATCGGGAAAGACCATCTCTACGTCTGGGAGAAGGATGACAGGATGTACCATGAAAACGAGGCGGCGGACATCCTGCGGGCGATGTGCCAGAATGAGGGCATGCGCGCCTCGGAGCCCAGCGAGGGAAAGGTGGAGCTGTTCGCGGAGAAGGACGGGCTGTTTCTCGTGGATGAGGAGCGCCTGATTAAGGTAAACAGCTTCGGTGAGATGATGATCGCTACAAGGCGGGGCGGACGCTGCGTCCGTAAGGGTGACAAGCTGGCGGGTACCCGCATCATCCCGCTGGTGATCGAAAAAGAGAAGATGGAACGGGCCCGCGCGGCGGTGGGAGAAGAGCCCCTGCTCTCCGTGGCGCCCTTTAAGCACAAGAAGGTGGGCATTGTCACCACGGGCAATGAGGTATTCTACGGGCGGATCAAGGATGCCTTCGGCCCGGTGATCCGCGCGAAGATGGCGGAATTTGACACGGAGGTTCTCGGACAGAAGATCCTGAACGACGACCCGGAGAAGATCTCCGCCGCCATACAGGAATTCCTGGATATGGGCGCCGATATGGTGGTATGTACCGGCGGCATGAGCGTCGATCCGGATGATACGACCCCCACGGCGATCCAGAATACGGGGGCCGAAATCATAAGCTACGGGGCCCCGGTCCTTCCGGGCGCCATGTTCCTCATCGCCTACACAAAGGACGGCCGTCCCATCATGGGGCTTCCGGGATGCGTCATGTATGCCGCAAGGACGATTTTTGACATCGTGCTGCCGCGGGTTATGGCGGACCTGCCGGTCACCCGGGAATACCTGGCAAAGCTGGGGAACGGCGGCCTGTGCCTTGGCTGCAAAACCTGTACCTATCCGAACTGCGGGTTCGGGGAGTAAAACGGCAGATCGTCAGGAGAGGTGCTGATTATGAATGAATACGGAAAAATGCTTGAAATGATGGAGGAGGGACACAGTTCCGTCCTGCGCCGGTCCTGGACCGGGGAGGAAGGGCTTCTCTCAGACATGCGCCGGGAACTGTTCCGGGACGATGACGCCGCGGATGAGCTCTCCGGGGAAGCCATGGAGGAAGGCCTTGTGGCCAGCACCCATGAGGGTGACCTCTGGGAAATGGCGGAGCCCTGCTTCGGGAAATCGCGCCTGATCGTCCTGGGCGGCGGCCATGTGGCGCTGCCGGTGGTGGAGCTGGGGGCAAAGACCGGGTTCCAGGTGACGGTGGTGGACGACCGGCTGGATTTCGCCAACGCAAAGCGCTTCCCGCTGGCGGAAAAGGTGGTCTGCGATGACTTCATGAAGGCGCTGCGGGAGTTGAAGGTCACCGCCTCCGATTATGTGGTCATCATTACCCGCGGCCATAAGTACGATGAGGACTGCCTCCGCGTCCTGCTGGAGGGAACGGAGACGGCTTACCTGGGCATGATGGGTTCAAAGCGCCGGGTTGCTTTCGTGCGGGAAAAGCTTCTCTCCGAGGGATATGACCCCCAGCGGCTTTCACGGCTGTACAGCCCTATCGGGCTTAAGATCGGTGGAATCGGCCCGGAGGAGATTGCCGTATCTATCATTGCGGAGGTGATCTCCGTGCGCCGTCTCGGACGGGGAGATAAAAAGGTGAGAAACCGCTCCGACCTGGACCTGGAGGTTCTCCGGATTCTCGCGGAAGAAACGGACGTCCCCAAGGCTGTGGCGACGGTCATCTCTTCCAAGGGATCCTCCCCCCGGGGAGCCGGCGCGAAAATGATTATCTACCGTGACGGAAGGCTCACCGGCAGCATCGGCGGCGGCTGCAGCGAGGCGGAGGTTCTCGGGCCGGCCCGGGAGCTCATCGGCACCGGCGGCTGGCGCGTCATCCACGTGGAT
>ONXW01000014.1 GCA_900321915.1 uncultured Eubacteriales bacterium | reverse complement strand
GCTGCCCACCGCGGCGAGGGCATTGTCCCCCACAAAGCGGCCCACGATAATACTGTCCACGGTATTGTAGAGCTGCTGGGCCACATTTCCCAGAAGCATCGGTATGGTAAAGCGGATAATCTGACGGACGGGGTTCCCCCGGGTCATATCCACGGCTTCGAATAATTTCATTTTTCACCTTTCCCTTTATTCTCTGCGTGATTGGGAGTATTGTAGCATATCGGCCCGGGGGACTCAATGGGATAATGCCGCCGGAAGGGGAACAGGAACTCTTTGACACCGATCGCGGAATGGGCTATCATAAGGGTGGTGCGCGGGGCGCACAGCGAGGTTTTGATTTTACCGGGGAGGAGATTCAACAGGATGAAGAAGAATCTGTTTATCATAGCGGCAGTCAGCATTTCCCTCTTTGCGGCCGGATGCGGCGGCGGCGCGGCCAAGGCGCCGGAGACGACGGCGGCGGAATCGTCGGAGGAGATTAAGGAGACAGAGACGGCCGCGGAGACGGAAGAAGAGAGTTCCGAGGCGGAGACGGAAGAGACGGAAGCGCCGGAGGAGACGGAGAAGGACGAAGCGGAGAAGCTCGGGTTTGACGTGGATGAGCTCCGTGATATCATGCGGACCTTCGGGGACTACACTGACGAAGAGCTGGAAGAAGGGATAAAAAACGGCAGGATCGGCAAGCCGGACGGGGAGTGCTCCTGCGTGTTCCTGACGACGGAAGAGGGAGCCATCGATACCGTGTCCTTCTATATGTCGAAGGAAAACCCGAAGCTTAAGGAATTTCTGGAGGCCTGCGCGGGGCTGGACTATGAGGGGGCGGACCGGGAACGGGCGCTGTCCTGGATTGATTCCATCGCGGAGGATTCCCTGACGGCCAATGCCACCATCGGGGATGTGACCTTCCAGTACATGGCTATCAGCTCCAATGTGATGCTGAGCCTGGCCTTTGCCATCGGGTGATTTGCGGAATAAAAACGGCCCATCCTGTGTTCCTTTCCGGGACATGGGAGGGCCTTTTTTCATTACTGCAGCCAGTGGGACTTGAACCCACACGAGTCGCCTCACAGGAACCTAAATCCTGCGTGTCTGCCAATTCCACCATGGCTGCGTGCAAAGCTATCCTACTACAGGGAAAGCCTCGGCGTCAAATTGTTTTTCTGTGCCTGCGGGAGGGTTAGCCATTGAATTAATGCAGGCCATGTGAGATAATTAACAATAACAGTCAATATAACATACCTGTTGAAAAAACGGGCATCGTATTATGCAGTGAGGAGATAACCACATGAAAGTTGCGATCTGTATCGGTTCCGCATGTCACCTGAAGGGATCACGCGATGTAATCAAAAAGCTGCAGGAGCTTGTCGTGGCTCATGACCTGACGGAGAAGGTGAGCCTGACCGGCGCGTTCTGCAGCGGCAACTGCCGGCAGGGTGTCTGCGTCACCATTGATGACGGAGAGGAGGTCCACTCCCTGAAGCCGGAGACCGCGGAGGAATTCTTCGAGGAGTTTATCCTGCCGAACGCACAGTAATCCGAAAGGACTGCCATGGCAATTATTGATTTTAAGGAAGCAAAGTGCCGGCAGTGCTACCGCTGTGTGCGGAGCTGTCAGGTGGGGGCGATAGCATTCCGGGGCGACCACGCTTTTGTCATGCCGAACCGCTGTATCCTGTGCGGGGAGTGCGTACAGAACTGCCCGCAGTCGGCGAAGCGTATGACCAGCGAGCTGGAGGAAGTCCGGCAGATGCTGGCTTCCGGGGAGAAGGTTGTCCTGTCCCTTTCGCCTGCCTATATCGGGATTTTCGGGTACCGCCGGCACAGAAAGGTGCTGACTGCCCTGAAAAAGCTGGGGTTTGCCGAGGTGCGGAACAGCGCGGAGGGAGCCGCCCTGGCGACGGAAGAGTATGTGCGCCTGCTCGCCGCCGGAGAGATGAAAAACATCATCACGACGGCCTGTCCGGCTATCATCAACCTGATTGAGATTCATTATCCGGACCTGATTCCCTATGTGGCGCCGGTGATGATCCCGTCAGGGATCCATGTGAAGCTTCTGCGGGATGAGTATGAGGGTGATGTGAAGGTCGTCTTCGCGGGGCCCTGCATCGCGGAGAAGGATAAGAAGCGGAAGACGAAACCGGACGCGGTGCTGTCCTTCGAGGAGATACGCCTCTGGCTCGCGGAAGAGGGGATCGATATTGACGCCTGCAGGCCGGCTGAGGAAGAGCCGGATTACATGGGCGCGAACCTGCGCTATGCCCTGAGCGCCGGGCTTCTTGCGGCGGTGAATGCCCGGGAGAAGGCGCTGGGCCTGTCGGACAATTACCGCAAGCTTTACGCCAGCGGGCCGAAGGACTGCATTGAGATCTGCGAAGCCCTGCGGACAGGGCAGATAAGCAACTGCTTTATTGAGCTGAATTCCTGCCACGGCGGCTGCATCAACGGGCCGCTGTCCACCAGGGAGGTTTCCGGGTTCATGCTGAAGATGGAGCTGGAGGAATTCCTTCCGGACGGGTCCGCCCAGAGCATATGGCTTAACCGGAACCGGATGAAGGTCAGCGCGGACAGGACGTTCGAGGACCGCTCCGTGAAGGAGGCTGTGCCGACGGAGGAACAGATCCGCGAGATTCTGCGGAAGACTGGGAAAAACCGCCCGGACCAGGAGCTGAACTGCGGCGCCTGCGGATATTCTTCCTGCAGGGAGAAAGCTATAGCGGTATTCCGGAAGAAAGCGGAGCTCAATATGTGCGTCCCGTACCTGCACCAGAGGGCAAGCTCCCTGTCCCACATGATCATGGAGACGACGCCGAATGCCATCCTGATTCTGGATGAGGACCTGAAGATTCTGGACTGCTCCAATGCGGTGTCGGCAATGGTCGGGAAAAAACCGGAAGAAATCCGGGAACACTGTCTGGATGAGTTTACGGACACGGCAGATGTCCGGGAGGTGTTCCGGACAAAGGTAAGCCTCCAGGGGCAGCGGAAGATCGACCCGGAGAAGAATACAGTAGTCTTCCGGAATATTGCCTATATCCCGGAAAGCAATTACGTTATTATGACCATCATCGATATGACGGAGGAGGAACGTCACCTGGAGGAAGAACAGAAGAAGCGCGGGGAGACCATAGATCTCGCCCAGAAGGTGATTCACCGCCAGATGATGGTGGCGCAGCAGATCGCCGGGCTTCTCGGGGAAACCACCGCGGAGACGACCACGGCGCTTACCAGGCTGTGTTCCATGTTTGCAGAGGAAAAGGAATCCGCACGTATGGAAGGCAGGGATACGGAAGGGCGCAGCGGAGGGCAGTAAATGGGAATTACGGTTGATGTTGCTGCCAGAAGCATGAACAAGTACGGGGAGATACTCTGCGGGGATACCGTGGAGATGCTGAAGACGCCCGACTCGGATGTCATCATTCTGGCGGACGGCATGGGCAGCGGCGTGAAAGCCAGCATTCTCTCCACCCTCACCGCGAAAATCCTCGGGACGATGTTCGCCGGCGGCGCGACACTGGAAGAATGCGTGAATACCGTGGTCCAGACGCTGCCCATCGAGCAGAAGCGCGGCGTGGCCTACTCCACCTTTTCCATTATCCAGGTATTCCAGAACGGTGAGGTGTATTCCGTGGAATATGACAATCCGCGGTGTATTTACCTGAGCGGCGGCTATCTCTTCGAACCGCCGCTGTCCCGCCGGACGATCTGTGGAAAGGAACTGCTGGAGTGCCGGTTCCGGGTCAATCCGCAGGATACGATCCTGGTCATGAGCGACGGCGTGACCCATGCGGGCGTCGGGCAGATAGGGGAGTATGCCTTCGGATGGCCCTGGGAAGATGTGGCCGCGGCCGCATCTGAGCTGTGTATTTCCACACACTCATCCGTCCGCATTGCCCAGGGGATCCTGGACCGGTGCAGGGAAATCTACGAAGGGCGCCCAAGGGATGACACCACGGTGGTGGCCATCCGGATGGTTCCGTCACAGACCGTCAACATTATGACGGGACCGCCGAAAAACATTGAGGACGACGAGCGGATTACGGAGGATTTCCTCCGGGACCCCGACGCGAAAAAGGTTGTCGCGGGCGGGACCAGCGCGACTATCCTTTCCAGGGAGACAGGAAGGCCCCTGCAGGTATCGCTGGATTATTCCGACCCGGATATCCCGCCGATGGCGGTGATGGAAGGGATTGACCTGGTGACTGAGGGGATCCTGACGCTCCGGAAAACCATTGAACTGCTGGAAGCATGGAATAAGACGGAGGAGCCGGACAGCGATCTGTTTGCGGAGCTGGATCGGAAAAACGGCGCGTCCATGCTGGCGAAAATGCTGATAGAAGAGTGCACGGATCTGGTGATGTTCGTCGGCACCGCTGTGAACAACGCTTACCAGAATCCGGACCTGCCGGATGACCTTAAAATCCGGAAAATGATTACCCGGAGACTTATCGACGCGGTAAAGGCGCTGGGAAAACGGGTGACCGTGTATTATTATTAATCCTGTACAAAAAAAGGAGGACTTTTTCATGATAACCAATGATGCAACACTGCTCAAACTGAAGCATAAGGTGCTGGATGAGGTTGCAAGGCTGGCATGGGACGGCGAGCTGGAAGAGAAGCGGGATGATCTGCCCTATAAGATTATTCCGGGACCTGTCGCCCAGTACCGCTGCTGCATCTATAAAGAGCGGGAGATTATCCGCCAGAGAGTCCGGCTGGCCGAGGGAAAATGCCCCGGCGTAAACCGTTCCAACAATGTTGTGCAGGTAATTAACGCGGCATGCGAAGAGTGTCCCATCGCGTCCTATACGGTCACGGACAACTGCCGGAAGTGCATGGGGAAAGCCTGCCAGAACGCCTGCAAGTTCGGCGCCATCAGCATGACCGAGCGTCGCGCTTACATCGATCCTTCCAAGTGCAAGGAGTGCGGACTGTGCGCGAAATCATGTCCCTACAATGCCATTGCCCATCTGGAACGTCCCTGCAAGAAGGTCTGCCCGGTGGACGCCATCACCTACGATGAGTACGGCATCTGCGTCATCGACGAGAAGAAGTGCATCCAGTGCGGACACTGCATCCACAGCTGCCCCTTCGGCGCTATCGGCTCCAAGACCTTCATGGTCGACGTCATCAAGATGATCCGCGCAGGAAAGCGCGTGGTTGCCATGCTGGCTCCCGCGACGGAAGGACAGTTCGGTACGGACATCACCTACGCCAGCTGGAAGACCGCACTGAAGAAGATGGGATTTGAAGAGTGCTACGAGGTCGGCCTGGGCGGCGACATGACGACCGCCGCGGAGGCGGAAGAGTGGCTGGAGGCGCTCCATGAGGGCAAGAAGATGACAACATCCTGCTGCCCGGCGTTTGTCAATATGATCAGGCAGCATTATCCGCAGCTGATCGACAATATTTCCACCACGGTTTCCCCCATGTGCGCGATTTCCCGCTGGCTGAAGTCCAAGGATCCCGAGATTATCACCGTATTCATCGGACCCTGCATTGCCAAGAAGAGCGAGACCCTGGACATTGGTATCGACGGCAATGTCAACTATGTCCTGACCTACGGCGAGATCCGCGCGATGATGCGCGCTAAGGGCGTAGAGCTTCTCCCGGAGGAGAACAGCACCCAGGAGGCCAGCGTATTCGGAAAGAGATTCGCGAATATCGGCGTCGCCACCGCGGTTGTGGAGTACATGAAGGAACTCGGGGAGAGCGGCGATATCAGCGCCCTTCGCTGCAACGGCGCGGCGGAGTGCAAGAAGGCCCTGATGATGCTGAAGATTGGAAAGCTTCCGGAGCAGTTCGTGGAAGGCATGATCTGCGAGGGCGGCTGCGTCGGTGGACCGAGCAAACACAAGGGAGAGGCGGAGAGCAAGAGGAGTCGCGACGCCCTCATCGCGGAAGCGGACAAGAGGGGAATCGGGGAGAACCTGAAGGATTACGACTGGGGGACCTTCCCGATGCACAGCAAGAGGCTGCCCACCCTCCTGTAAGCAATATTTTTTCTCCGAATTTCACAAAAATATCCGGAAAAGGCCTGGTTACCAGGCCTTTTCTTTATGTACTATTCCGTCTTGCGGGATACGGTATCCTGTGATAGAGTCGTATCACATCACTTTCAGCCTGTTCTGTTTATCCGCCGTTTCGGCATTTTTCGTCTGCAGTATTATGTGTATCGGTTGATCAGGATTCTGTGAAAGGAGGTTCTGTTGCGTCATATCGGCATGCCGTTTACACGGCTGGGGTTCGGGGTACTGCTTGCGGTTTTCCTGGTGCTTTTCCCGGGCGCGCTCTGCCCTGCCGCGGCGGAGTACAGTCCCGGCGGGTGGGTTACGGTAACCATTCCCAATGTGCCGGAAACAGGGGAAAACCGGGAATATACAGAGGATTCGGAGAAGACGGCAGAACCCGGGGAAACGGGAGAGCCGGAGAAAACGGCAGAACCGGGAAAAACGGGAGAGCCGGAAAAAACGGCAGAACCGGGGAAACCGTGGAAACCGCGGATTCGTGTGACAGGCGCGGGTGTCCGGGAGAAAGAGAGGCGGACGGAAGAAGAGACTGCGGAAGAGTCCGCGGAAGCCCTCCTGCGGGATGACGGGCCTATTCTGGGATTCATTACACTGAAACACCCGGAACAGCTGGCAGGTTTCCTGCGGATCACTGTTCCGGGCGTTAAGGGTGCCGCGCGACCGGGCCGGAATATTCCGGGAACCGGGGACGGTGCCAGGATGGTATCCTGGGCGGCTGTCCATATAGTATCTGTCCTGTGCCTCCTGGTCCTCATCCGGAGGAGGGGCGGGCACTGACAGCGGGAGACGGGGGTTATTCCCTGCCGCTCCAGCAGTAGGTGCAGAGGTTGCATCTGCCGATGCCGATGGCCTCTTCGAGGTCATCCAGGCGCTGGTACTGCAGGGTGGTAAAGTTGAGCCGCTTCCGGATCTCTTCCACCATCTCCTTATAGTTTGTGCTGTCAGGATCGGCGTAATCCCGGAGCAGTTCGTCCGATACGCTGTCGCCTTCCCGCTCGCGGATAATCCTGCGGGTGATCATATCGTAGTCCGAGCTGGAACGGGAGAAGTTGATGTACTTGCAGCCGAACAGGAGCGGCGGACATCCGGGACGGATGTGCACTTCCCTGGCGCCGACATCGTAGAGATATTCGGTGGTATTGCGGAGCTGTGTGCCGCGAACGATGGAATCGTCTATCATGAGAAGGCTTTTCCCGCGGATCAGCGATTCGACGGAGATCAGCTTCATATGCGCGATCAGCTCACGCTGGCTCTGCCTGGTCGGCATGAAGGACCGGGGCCAGGTCGGGGTATACTTGATGAAAGGCCTTGCAAACGGGATGCCGGACGCGTTGGCGTAGCCGACGGCGTGGGCGATGCCGGAATCGGGGACGCCGGCGACGGAATCGACGGACTCCGCAGTGACGTTATCGCGCTTCGCCAGCATCTCACCGCACTTGTACCGCATCTTTTCCACGTTGACGCCCTCGTAGCTGGCGGTGGGATAGCCGTAGTATACCCAGAGGAAGGAGCAGATGCGCATCTCTTTCCGCGGCGGGCTGAGTTTTTCTATCCCCTCCGGGGTGATAAACACAATCTCTCCCGGGCCCAGCTCATAACAGTCCCGGTAGCCGAGGTTGAAGTAGGCAAAGTTCTCGAAGGAGACACAGTAGCCGTCGTCATTCTTCCCTATGACTGCGGGAGTGCGGCCGAAACGGTCGCGGGATACGTAGATCCCTTTCTCCGTGAGGAGAAGGATTGTCATGGAACCCTGGATCTTCTCCTGGGCGTACAGAAGCCCCTCGACGATGGAATCCGCCTGGTTGATCACGGAAGCCGTAAGCTCGGTGGCGTTGATATCGCCGCCGCTCATCTCCATGAACTGGATATGCTTCTTCTCACTGGCTTCATCGATCAGCTCCTGCTTATTGAGGATCTTTCCGACGGTAGAGATGGCGTAGCTTCCCAGATGGGAGCGGATGAGGAGCGGCTGGGGCTCCATGTCGGAGATGCAGCCGATGCCGATATTGCCCTCAAGTTCATCCAGGTCGCGGTCAAACTTGGTACGGAAAGGGGTGTTTTCAATGTTGTGAATGGCACGGTTAAAACCGTTTGGGCCGTACACGGCCATGCCGCCGCGCCGGGTGCCGAGGTGTGAGTGATAGTCTGTCCCGAAGAACAGGTCGTTGGTGCAGTTCTTCTTTGATGCGATACCAAAAAAGCCTCCCATGCGGTTCTCCTTATTTCTGCGCTGATTGACTGATAAGGCGGATTGCGCCCCGTGCCCGGAGACGTTCCGCTTTGATGTGAATATCATAACACGATTGAAGGTTCGGGAAAACAGGAAATTCTTAACGAATCTCGGAGGAAAATCAGAATATGTTTCGTGAATCGTTACGAAAATGACCGCATTTTGAAACTGTTTCCGAAAGCGTTTCATGGTATACTTCACTGTGGCGGAGCACGCCCGGAATCCGGGAGATGCTCTGTACAGAAATCGAATTCTAATTTCAGGGAGGATATCATGATGAGACATTCGGGAATCAGGACAGGGGCAGCGGGGATTCTTCTCGCGCTCATGATGGCGTTTTCTTCTTTTGCAGGCCCTGCCGATGAGATTGTTCCGGCGGACGCGCCGGTACAGGCGGTTCCGCAGGCGGAACAGGTGCAGCAGGCACAGGCACCGGGATCCCCTGTGGCGGAGGTGCCCGGAGCGGGCGGGACAGACCCGGCACAGGCAGCAGCGGACGCGGCGGCGATGGAGGCCTGGCAGCAGGCGCAGGCGGAAGCTCAGGCAGCACAGCAGGCTGCGGCGGACGCGGCGGCGATGGCAGCCTGGCAGCAGGCACAGGCGGAAGCCCTGGCAGCACAGCAGGCGGCACAGGCGGCACAGGCAGCTCAGGCGGCGCAGACAGTGCAGCAGCCCCAGACGGGCCCGCTTCAGCAGCTCGGCACAAGGAAGCTGGATCCCTCAAAACCGATGGTCGCCCTCACCTTTGATGACGGCCCCTACGCGAAGGTCGGAAACCAGATCATGGACTGCGCGGCGAAATACAATGCAAAAGTAACCTTCTATGTTGTCGGGGACCGGGTGTCCACCTACAAAACAGAGGTGCGCCGAATGGTCAATGAAGGCCACGAGATCGGAAACCATACATACAGCCATAAGATCCTGACGAAGGTGGGCGCGGCTGAGATACGGAACCAGATTGAGAAGTGCAACCAGGCGGTGGAGAATGTCACCGGCGTCCGGCCGGTGACCGTCAGGCTTCCCGGCGGAGGCAAAAACAGCACGGTCCTCGCCAATATCAGCCAGCCTATCATTCTCTGGAACATTGACACCATGGACTGGAAGCACAGGAACGCGGCGACCTCCGTGCAGAAGGTGCTGGGCTCCGTGAAAGACGGTGACGTGATCCTGATGCATGAGCTCTACCCTGCCAGCGGTGAGGCCGCGTGCCGGCTGATTCCGGAGCTGACGGCGAGAGGGTACCAGCTGGTGACTGTCAGCGAGCTGGCAAAGTACCGCGGCGGACTGAACAATAACAAGGTCTATTACTCCTTCGGCAGGTAAGGCAAAGGCGCGGGGAAAGGTACGCGGGCAATCCGAAATCGGTGCTTGACAATAAGAAGCAGGCGTATTATTATAAAACAGAACGAATGTTCGAATATTATTGCGCGGCAGTGACCCTGCCCGCGCCGGAGGAAGATACAGATGAATAATGATGACAGAAAGAAAGCGCTGGATGCGGCGCTGACCCAGATTGAGAAGGCATACGGCAAGGGAACCGTCATGAAGCTCGGGGATTCCGCTGCCGGGATGAACATTGAGACTGTCCCGACCGGCTCCCTCAGCCTGGATATCGCGCTCGGGCTGGGCGGCGTCCCGCGGGGCAGGATTGTGGAGATCTACGGGCCGGAATCCAGCGGCAAGACGACCGTGGCCCTTCACATGGTGGCGGAGGTGCAGAAGAGAGGCGGCATCGCGGGATTTATCGACGCGGAGCATGCCCTGGACCCGGTTTACGCGAAGAACATCGGCGTAGACATCGACAATCTCTACATTTCCCAGCCGGACAGCGGCGAGCAGGCGCTTGAGATCACGGAAACCAT
>ONXW01000407.1 GCA_900321915.1 uncultured Eubacteriales bacterium | reverse complement strand
GTCGCTTATCATCACGTTCAGGTTGCTGACATGGTTGTTGGTGAGCCGGTGGGTTTCCCGCTCCTTCCGAAGCTCCAGGTCTTTCCTGCGCAGAAGCTCCTGCACCTGGGAAAGCCGCTCCTTCGTCCTCTGAAGCTCCCCGTCCACCGAAGCCAGATCCTTTCCGGTCCTGGTCTTAACCATGTAGTCTTCCTGGTAGGTGCGCTGGTTTTCCCCGTGCACGTACTCCTGGAATCCCCGCTCCATTTTCTCATAGACTGCGAGGACATCCCGGTCCGCCGTGACATATTCCGGGAACTGCCCGAGGAATTCCTCCTCCGTCATCTCCCCCGCCAGGTGCCCGAGGCGCCGGAAGGCGTACATCAATATCCTCCCCCTCACAAAGCCCGCAGGCACGGGGAAGGTAAATACCCACTCATAATCCAGGGCGCAGGGTCCTTCCGGAGTGACGATGAAGTTTTCCAGGAGGGCGTCGATGTTGGAAGCGTCCCACGCTTCATCAGAGAGCAGCTCCAGGTCCTCCCCGGAAAGCTCGCCCGAAGCCCCGAAAACCTCCCGGAATTCCGCGGTGGGGACGAACTTCCCCACATGGGCCGGAAGGACGGCACAGATCCGCCCCATGGCCTCCCGGACCCCGTCCAGGAAAGCTTCTGTCCTTTTATCCTCCGGGCAGGCCAGGGTCTTCTCCGCGATGGTCTCCGAGAGGGTCTTTCCGGAAAGGAATCGGAATGAGGCCTTGGTCCCGTCCTCCGAAAGGACCGGCTGAAGTGCCGAAAGATCCGGGTTCTGCTCCGTGAGCAGCCGGTATTTCTCCGCAAAGGAAGAGATATGCTCCCTGCCCTCCGGGCAGAGGGCGCTCTTGCGGACTTTTTTTATTCCGTTTTCCAGGATGATTTCCGTCTTTATCTGGAACTGTTCCCGCCTGGTCCGGTTGTACTTCGCGTACAGCATCTCCGGTCCCGCGGGCGCCGGGCAGACGGCCAGGAACGAATTGGCAAAATCCGGAAACTTCCCGTCGGATGCCGCCCGCTCGAGGATCCCGCCGATATCCGTCATCTGGTACTTCGGCGTGTCATAGAGCGCCGGCATGCCGGCCAGCTCCCCCTTCTGGGGGAGGAATCCGTCGGAATAGATCACGGATGCTGTGCGGTAGTCGGGCATCGGATAGTAGAAAGCGGCACCGGGGAGAAGCTTTTCCAGCTCTTCCCGCGACGCGGTGACCGGTTCCTCCGGAGCGCCCGCCAGGTATTTGGCGCCGTACCTGTTCTGCACCGCGAGGATAAGCCTCCCCCCGGGCTTAAGGCGGCCCTGTGCCTCCCGCACCTGATCCTCCAGCGGCCTTCCCGCAGGGAATGTCCCGATCAGGGTCACACAGTCAAACCGGGCCTCCGGGGAAAGCTCCTCCGGCAGCACGGTCCTGATATTGTCCCTGGTTTCCCACCGCTTCCGGACCACCTCCAGGGATTTTTCGGAGGCATCCCGCACCGTCACGCTCCTGCAGCGCCCGGACAAAAGCCCGGTCAGGGCGCCGTAATCCGCGCCCTCCTGCAGCACATCCCAGTCTTTCTCCATGGGAATCCACTCCAGCAGGTTTTCCCGGAGTACCGCCAGGGCATAGAGGTACGGCAGCTTTTTATTTTCCGTGAGAATCCGCTTTGTATCGCCGTGACAGCGCTCCAGAAGCGCGAGAATCTCACTGTTCTGGTCTTTCATTCCTATTTCTCCTCCGCCGGCGTAAGCTCGGCCTTAACCGTCGATTCCATATCGTAAACGCCCACCGTGTTCTTGTTTGAAATAACGGTGAGGCTGATGACATCATAGAGCCGGTGGTACACCACATGCTCCCCGTGCTCAAATCCGGTGCAGCTCATGGAAAGCAGGTACTCCCCGCCCTGCAGCGTCATCTTCTGGGTGAATTCCACCGTGTAGGTGTCCCCCCGCCTGCAGGGCCGGATGTCAGCCCCCTCAAACATGGTATTGGTGCCGGACAGGTCCGTCCCCTTCTTGTCCCGGATGGTGTAGGTAAATATGGGCGCCTCCAGCGCTTCGTTAAAGCGGACAATCTCGCGGATCGTAAACATTTCCCCCTTGAGGAGAAGGTTGGTGACGCTCCCCCGCTCGTCCAGAAGGCCCAGGTCAATGAACTCCGCCCTGCGGTCGCCGTATTCCTGCCTTTTTGCGTTGATCGTCATCAGGTCCAGCATCCGTTTTTCCTGCGCGGCATTCCCACTCCCCAGAAGAGCCCTCCCATTCTCGGCGGCGACCTCCTTGTCGCCGGAAAAATCGCTGTCCAGCGCCGCCTTCAGCTGGTCCATCTGGCCCGCCAGGATCTTCTTGTACAGGTCCACCATCTTCCCGGCGGAACCCTCGGCCACGAAATCGCCCTTATTGAGGACGATGACCTTGTCGCAGTATTTGATGATGCTGCCCATATCGTGGGTCACCATCACGATGGTGGTGCCGCTCTTCCGGATCTCCTCCATCCGCCGGTAGCACTTGGCCTGGAAAAAGACGTCGCCCACCGAGAGGGCTTCGTCCACAATCAGGATCTCCGGCTCCACATTGATCGCCAGCGCGAAGGCGAGGCGTACGAACATACCGCTGGAATAGGTTTTTACCGGCTGATAGACGAAATCCCCGATCTCCGCGAAATCCAGGATATCCTGGAGCTTTGCGTCCATCTCCTTCCGGGTGTAGCCCATCATGGTGCCGTTCATGTAGATATTCTCGATACCGGTGTAATCCTGGTTGAACCCCGCCCCCAGCTCCAGCAGCGCGGAGATGCGCCCGTCCACGTTCACCTCGCCGCCGGAGGCGTTGAGGACGCCCACGATGATCTTTAAAAGCGTGGATTTGCCCGAGCCGTTGGTGCCGAT
>ONXW01000307.1 GCA_900321915.1 uncultured Eubacteriales bacterium | reverse complement strand
TCGAAGAAGGCCTGGCAGATCTCATGGGTCTGTGCCGGGGCTACGTTGGAGAGGACGGAGATGACGCCCAGTCCGCCCAGGGACAGGACAGGCACAATCTGGTCATCGTTGCCGGAATACAGATCGATCTTCCCGTCCGACATCGCCATCATCTGGGAGATGTTGCTGAAATTGCCGCTGGCTTCCTTGACGCCGACGATATTGTCTACATTCTTGCAGAGCCATGCAATGGTCTCCGGCGCGATATTGATGCCGGTGCGGCTCGGTACATTGTACAGGAGGGCCGGAACCTTGACGGAATCGGCGATGGCCTTGAAGCTCGCGATAAGGCCGCGCTGGGAAGTCTTGTTATAGTACGGGGATACCAGCAGGAGCCCGTCCACGCCGGCTTCCTCCGCCTCTGTGGAATACTGGATGGCGGACGCCGTGCTGTTTGAGCCTGTTCCGCCGATCACGGGGATCCTGTGTTTTGTAACCTGTACTGCGAAACGGATCGCGTCGATATGCTCCGGCTCCGTGAGGGTAGATCCCTCGCCGGTGGTTCCCACGGCAATGATGCAGTCGGTTCCGCCCGCAATCTGCTCCTCAATCAGCTCCTCAAACTTGTCATAATTGATCTCACCGTTTGCTTTCATCGGTGTGACGATGGCGACGCCTGCGCCCTTAAAAATAGCCATAATTATTCTCCTCCTGCGCGTTCTTTATCCTTGCGGCTTATCATTGCTCTCTTTCTCAGAAGCGGGTCCAGGATCTTCTTGCGGATCCTGAGACTCTGCGGCGTAACTTCCAGCAGTTCATCCGTATCAATGAAATCCAGGCACTGCTCCAGGCTCATAATCTTCGGCGGTACCAGACGGAGCGCTTCGTCCGCGCTGGAAGAACGGGTGTTAGTCAGCTTTTTGGTCTTGCATACATTAATCTCGATATCCTCGGTCTTGCCGCTCTGTCCCACAACCATGCCGGAGTACACCTGCACGCCCGGGCCGATGAAGAGAATACCTCTCTCCTGCGCGTTGAACAGTCCGTAGGTGATGGAAACGCCCGGTTCAAAGGCGATAAGGGATCCCTGCTTCCGATAGGAAAGGTCCCCCTTATAGGGCGCGTACCCGTCGAAGGCCGTATTCAGGATGCCGTTGCCCTTGGTATCGGTGAGGAATTCTCCCCTGTACCCGATCAGTCCCCTGGACGGAATCTCAAATTCGAGTCTCGTATATCCGCCGCCGATAGGGCTCATGCCCTGCAGCTCGCCCTTGCGGCTGGTCAGCTTCTGGATGACGGTGCCGGTAAAATCATCAGGCACGTCCACGTAGGCGATCTCCATCGGCTCCAGCTTCCGGTTCCGCTCGTCGGTGCGGTACAGAACCTCCGCCTTGCTGACGGCGAACTCATATCCTTCTCTCCGCATCTCCTCGATAAGCACGGAGAGATGGAGCTCACCGCGCCCGGATACCTTGAAGCAGTCCGGGGAAATCTCCTCCACGCGGAGGCTGACGTCCGTATTCAGTTCCCGGAACAGCCTGTCGCGGATGTGGCGGGAAGTGACGAACTTTCCTTCCTTTCCGGCCAGCGGGCTGTCATTGACCATGAAGTTCATGGCGATGGTCGGCTCGGATATCTTCTGGAACGGTATGGCTTCCGGGGCCTCCGGGGAACAGAGGGTATCCCCGATATGGAGGTCTTCGATACCGGAGAGCGCCACGATCTCCCCGACGGAAGCTTCGTTTACCTCCGTCCTGGCCAGCCCGTTAAAGGTATAGAGCTTGCCGATCTTAACCTTCCGGAATTTATCAGGCTCGTGATGGTTGACAATCACGCACTCCTGGTTGACCTTCACATGGCCGTTGTCTATCTTACCGACGCCGATGCGCCCCACATACTCATTGTAGTCTATGGTGGAGATCAGCATCTGGGTCCCTGCCTCCGGATCGCCCTCCGGCGCAGGAATGTGCTCCAGGATGGCGTCAAACAGGGGCTTCATGTCCTCCTCCGGCCCGTCCGGTTCCCGCTTCGCGAAGCCTCCCTTGGCGGAGGCGTAAACAAACGGGGACTCCAGCTGCTCATCGGAGGCGTCCAGGTCCATGAAAAGCTCCAGAACCTCATCCACCACCTCCTGCGGCCTGGCGTCCGGCCTGTCTATCTTATTGATGCAGACCACTGCCGGCAGGTCCAGGTCAAGGGCGCGGCGCAGCACGAACTTTGTCTGCGGCATGGGCCCCTCGTAGGCGTCAACCACCAGGACAACGCCGTCCACCATCTTGAGCACGCGCTCCACCTCGCCGCCGAAATCCGCGTGTCCGGGGGTGTCTACGATGTTGATCTTCACACCGTTGTACATAACTGCCGTATTCTTGGAAAGGATCGTGATCCCTCTTTCCCGCTCGATATCGCCGGAATCCATGACACGGTCCACAACCTCCTGATTCTGCCGGAACACACCGCTCTGCCGCAGCAGCTGGTCCACCAGGCTGGTCTTGCCGTGGTCGACGTGCGCGATGATAGCAACGTTCCGGCCCTCTTCACGTTTTATCTTCATAAATACTCCGTATGTCCTTTCCTTTTCCGAAGTTCAGTCCAAAATCGACAGCTATATATTTTAGCATTAATTACAGCATAGTTCAAGCTTATCTTAGGGCAGCACAATGTATTTCCCGTTCTGCTCCCCGAGAAGGGGCGTGCCGGATTCTTCCGGCTTTACGCGCCCGCCGGTTCCGTCCATCAGCTTTTTCCTGACCCGGTCCGCTTTATCTGCCGGCAGCAGGGCCGTAATCAGCACTTTATCCGTGTATTCGGTATTCTCCGTGGTGACTTCCTCTTCCCCCAGGATATACTGGACCCTGCCGAGATCTGTGTAATCCGCGGAAATCAGGAACCGTACCCCGGCGATGCAGGTAACCGCCGTGCAGTGGCGGAGTCCTTCCCGGACAGCGCCGCCGTAGGCGCGGACAAGTCCGCCGGTTCCCAGGAGGGTCCCGCCGAAGTACCTCGTCACGATGGCGCAGCAGTTGGTAAGCCCTTCTCCGGTCAGGACGTCCAGCATAGGCCTTCCCGCAGTGCCTGAGGGCTCCCCGTCATCGGAACAGCGGGTAAGGTCCCCCCGTTCCCCCAGAACAAAGGCCGAGCAGTGATGGCGGGCGTCCCAGTATTTTTTCCGGATCTCCGCGAGAAATGCCGCTGCCTCCTCCTCGCAGGCGATCGGGCGGATTGTGGCGATAAAACGCGATTTCTTCTCGACAATCTCCCCCTCGCCGCCCGCAAGCAGAATCTTTGAACCTTCCATGAAGCACCTCTTTACTCTTCGTCGTCTTCGTCCTCTTCCTCCGGGTCATCCCCCTCTTCCCCGCTTTCCCGCTCCGGGTCTGTCTCCCGGGCGTGCGGGTCATGCAGGATGCAGTAATCAGGCATGATATAGAGCGTATCGTCGGTATCGCCCTCATTTTCCGGAACGATCATGACGGTCTTCTGTTCTGTCTCTTCCGCCGGGCACTTGTCCGTAGACCGTTCCCCGGATTCCTTGCAGACGGTCACGCGCACGTGGCGGTCGCAGACCTCCGTGGGCACCGTGCCCTGGGCGAAGTATTCGGTATAGACGGCCGTCCCGCGGGGGTCATTCTCGCAGACGCCGGGCACCGGGAGCTTCCCGGATTTCCGGCACACCTCGGCCTCAACGATGCCCGCCGGCCTCGGAAAGCCGGGATCGTCCATCCCCTCGTGTATCCGCGTCATAATTCGGTTCCAGATGCGCTTGTGGTAGCTTGTCCCGCCGTTGTTGATGCCGGCGTCCGAATCCTTGAGCGTCTGGTTCGCGTCGCACCCGCCCCAGATTCCCGCCGTATAATACGGCGTATATCCGACAAACCATACATCCACGTTGTCAGAGGTTGTCCCGCTCTTTCCCGCGCAGCTCATGCCGGGGATGGCGGCGGCTGTACCCGTGGAGTGGATTCCGATGCCGAAGGTCTGGTAGAGGGTGTTGGCTTTCATGGACTCCGCCATGGCGTCCGTCAGGAGCCATGCGGTGGTTTCCTTGAGCACCTGCCTTGATTCCGGCGCATTGTCCAGGATCAGCTTCCCGTTCCTGTCGGTAATGCGGGTGAAGAACAGGGGCTTATGCCAGGTTCCGCCGCTCGCGACGGTGGCGAAGGAATTGGTCAGGTCCAGGTTTGTCACGCCCTTCGTGATTCCGCCGAGGGCAGTGGAGAGGTTCAGGTCATTGGACGTCAGGGTTGTGATGCCCATCCGCTTTGCGTAATCCACGCCCAGCTGCGGCGTAACGGTCTCCGCCATGCATTTGAGCGCCACGATATTCATGGAATAAATGATGCCGTCCCGGATGTTCTGGTACCCGGTCCAGGTATCTCCCCACCAGTTCCGGAATGTCTTGGAACCGAAGGAATAGGGGGCGTCATAGTAGGTCGTCGCCAGCGTGGCCCCGCAGGTATCCAGCGCGGGGGCGAAGGTGGTGATAATCTTGAAGGTGGAACCGGGCTGGCGCAGTGTGTCCGTCGCCCTGTTCAGGGTGCGGCTGGCGTTCTTCTCGCCCCGCCCGCCGGAGATGGCCCGCACATAGCCCGTCGACTGCTCTATCAGGACAAATGACGCCTGGGGCTCGGGCACGATGTTCAGCGTCTCCCCCAGGACGGAGGTGCCTTCCGTGACAACGGACGCCCTGTACTGTTCCACCCAGGCCCTGAGCTCTTCCTCCGTGTCAAAGAGTCCGTCAAAATCCGGGTAGGCCCCGGACTGCCGGATAAACCGGTGCAGATGTTCCTGGCTGTAATGGGTGGCCGTGCCGTCAGCGCCCTTCACCGACAGGCGGTATTCCGCGGAAAACCGCTCCGCGTCGTAATTCCCCGGGTTTTTCATCTCCTCGTCGACGATGGCCTGGAGATCCGGATCCTGCGGCGTGTAAATCCTGAGGCCGCCGGTGTAGATCATATTGTAGGCCTGGGTGTCCGTATAGCCGTAGCGCTCCTTCAGGGCATCCTTCACCTGCTCGATCAGTTCGTCCGTATAGTAGGAGTAGGCCGACCGGCTCCCGACGGTCTCCACATTGACGTTCTGTATCCGATCATACACCCGGTCCGCGAGCGCGGTCTCCTGCTCCTCGCGGGTGATATATCCCTGGCGGTACATTTCGCTGAGGATAATCTCCCGCCTGGCGTTATTCTCTTCCGGATGGCTGATGGGATTGTATTTTGAAGGGTTCTGGGTAATGCCGGCGATGACGGCGCACTCCGACAGGGTCAGGTCCGCGGCGTCTTTTCCGAAATACCGCATGGCTGCGGCCTTTACGCCCAGCGTGTCATTGCCCAGGTTGATGGTGTTCAGATAATTGGTGAGAATCGTTTTCCTGTCCATGGTGCGGGTCAGCTGCAGCGCCAGGTACTGCTCCTGGATCTTGCGCTCCAGGCGGGCCCCGCTGCTGTTCTCCATGCCGCCCTCAAACACGGTGTTTTTGATCAGCTGCTGGGTGATGGTGCTGGCCCCGCCGCTGTAATTGTCTGTGAGTATCCCGGTGACTGCCCGCAGGATGGACCGGAAGTCGATCCCCTCATGCTGCCAGAACCTGGAGTCTTCAATGGCCACGAACGCGTCTATCAGGTCCTGTGGCAGCTCATCGTACTTCGCCTCGCTGCGGTTGGCGTTGGAACCCACCAGGCGCTCCGCGACGTCCCCCCTGCTGTCGTAGATAACCGAATAATACCCGGTGGGGATGACGCGCTCCGGGTCAAACGCGGGCGTATTGTCCAGAATTCCGCGCAGCATGCCAAACCCCACAGCGGATGCGATGATCCCGGCGGACAGTAAAAGTACCAGGATCACCGTGCTCGCGACTGTGGAGAATTTATGCCTGTATTTGATACTCTGGGAATTCAGCTCCGAGAGCTTTTCATTTACGGAATGCTCATCAAAATTCATGTTATTATCCTGCAGCTTCTGTCTCCTGCTCCCCTGTTCCTTCCTGCGCCGGTATGCTCTCCGGCACCGGGGTGCCCGTGCGGGGTCCCGCGGACGGGGAAAGCTCTTCCAGCTGTGTCCTGGCGGGGGACGCCTGCTCGGAGGCGGCGAACTCCGTCACAACCCTCGTGAAGTATTCCACGGCGGTATCGTTCTCGTCTACACTCTTATGAAGGATGCCCAGGTAATAGAGAACCTTCGGGTTGTCCGGCCGGATGGTCAGGCATGTCTCATAAAGGGAGATCGCGTCGCGGAACCTTCCGGAATTCCAGGTTTCATAAGCCTCATCCTCCAGCGTCTGGTAGCCGGCCGTAGCCACCTCCTGCCGCAGCTCCTCCGCAAACGCGCGGACGTCATCATCCGCGATAAGCGAGGTGTCAAAATCCGCGTACATGGCGGCGGCAGTGTTCAGGTCGCCGCTGCGGTACGCGTTGTTCATCTTGACCAGCGTCCCGTACTGGCTCATGGCGCTCTCTTTATTGTTCAGGATATTGTCCAGCTCGCCCTCCGCCTTCTCCTTGTCGGAGAGGTACTGCTCGTTGAGTTTTTCCAGCCCGGCAATCTCCTCGTTCTTCTGGTTCAGCTGCTCATTGTACTCCAGCAGCTCCCTGGTGTGGTTTCCCGTCTCCCGGCGTATCCTGGTGGGCATCACCAGGAAGAAGATGGCGGCGGCTCCCAGAAGGAGGCCCGCGATGACCAGCAGCACGCCCTGCCTTCCGGTATTCTCCCGGTAGGTGGGCGGGATTATCACGTCATCCGCCTGCATCCTCCTGTGGGAAAATGTATTCGTCCTGCCGTCATTTTCCTCTTCCTCCCTCCCGAGGGAGGAACGGATATGGGCCAGGTACCACTGGGCGCGGGGATTTCCCGCGTCGATGCGGAGCGTGCGGAGGAGGTATCTTCCCGCTTTCGCGTACTCCCCCTTTTCGATGCACAGGAGAGCCATCAGGTTCTGTGCCCTGACGAAATCGTCCCTGCGGTCCACCACGCTGCCGAGCTGTACGGCAGCCAGGTCCGGGTTCCCGTTCTGCGCCTGCGACAGCGCGCTGTTGTACCGGCGGATATCGGCGTCCAGTTCGTCCAGGATATCCTGGCGCCGCTGCGCCCTTTCCAGGTACAGGGAGGCGCGGTTGTTCTTCTGCTGGAAGTTTGTGCTGATAACCCAGTGCTTCAGCGCGTCCCCGGTTTCCCCCGTCTCCATGCAGATGAGGCCAAGGAGGTTTCTGGCCTCCGTATGGAATTTATTCAGGTTAAGGCATGTCCTGAGCATCCGGGATGCGCCCGTCAGGTCCCTGATGCCTGCAAGCCGCAGTCCTTCGTTATAGAAGCTGTTGGATATGGTGCGTATCTCTTCTGTTCGAATCATCTTCTCAATCCCGCATCTGTTTTATCAGCTCCAGCATGATATCAGACATGTCCGTGAGGTCAGTCTGCACGATGGCCTCCCCGACGGAACTGATGTCCTGGCTGGGCTGGAAATGGCTCAGTTCTTCCTCAAAATCTATGATTCTGTCGTCGCTCATATTATTATTCTCCGTCCGGCTGCATCGCCGATTTGATCTCCCCGATCAGGTAAAGGGAACCCGCGCAGAAAAGCAGGTCTCCTTTTTCCTTATCCGCGAGAGCCGTCCGCATCGCGGAGGCCGCGTCGGGGATTACGCAGAGGTTCTTATCACCGCCGAAGATGCCGGCGGCCGCCTGCCGCAGTATCTCTGTGTCCAGGGCGCGCTCTGTCCCGAGCTTTGTGAGGTAGACCCTGTCCGGTTTCATGATGTCCCTGAGGAGCGTCAGCATTTTCCCGTATTCCTTGTCAGAGGAAACCGCGAACAGCAGGAGCTTTTTCCCGTTTTCCCCCGGCGTGTCCATGCATGCGGCTGCCTCCGCGAAGGCGCGGATTCCGCCCTCATTGTGTCCGCCGTCCAGGAAGACGCCCGGCAGGATCTCTTCCATCCGCCCCGGCCACTTTGCCGCGGCGATACCGTCCTGCACCGCCCCGCGCAAAATGCCGAGAATTCCCGCGCACTCCGCGGCGATCATGGCATTCACGGCCTGGTAAGGCGCCGGGAAGGGCACACAGAGCGAAAGCTCCTCCCCCCGGTTAGTCTTTCCGTTAAAAGAAATGCCCCTCGTGCTGACTTTCAGCTCCCGTGTGAGGGAGCGGTCAACCGGGTAAGCCGCGCAGCCCTTCTCTGCCGCTGTCCTGCGGAACACCGCGGAGGCCTCTTCGTCCGTATTGTCATAGACCAGGGGAACGCCCTCCTTGATGATTCCCGCCTTTTCCCCGGCGATCGCCGTCACGGTATCCCCCAGATACTGCATATGGTCCAGGCTGATGGACGTGATGGCGCAGACACGGGGCTTCTCCAGGCAGTTCGTGGCGTCGAGCCTTCCGCCGAGCCCCGTTTCCAGGATAATGAAATCGGTGGGATGTTCTTTTACCATCACGGCAAACATCAGGAACAGGTATTCAAAATACGTCGGGATCGTCATGCCTTTCCGGGCAAAGGAATCCTCCGCCGCATGGACTTTTCCGAACGCGCTTACAAACTCTTCTTCCGGGATCATCTTCCCGTCAAAGCGGAACCGCTCCCTCACCGTCACCAGGTGGGGTGAGGTGAACAGCGCCGTGCTGTATCCGGCCTTCCCGAGAATGGAGGACAGGAAGGCGCAGACGGAGCCCTTCCCGTTGGTGCCGGCCACATGGATCACCTTCTCCTGCGGTACGGCCGCGTCCAGCATCCGGAGCATCTCCCGGAGGTCCGCCATATCGTGCTTGATTTTGGAAAACCTGGGAATACTGTTGATGTATTCTTCACACGCTTCCACTGAATTCATTTTCTGCATAGACAAAGTCCTCCCCTTTTAGTTATACACCAACGTGGGATTTCTTAACAATCACTTTCTTCTCAGGACTCCCCGCCGGGTTCCTGTTCGTCCTTTTTCCCGAAGGCCTTTTGGACCATCTCCTTTATCTTTTCGTGGCGCTTCCTTCTCCGGTTCACGGCGGCCACGTAGGCGCGGTGTATCCTCGCGCGGCGCATCTGCCGCTTCTGCGCTGCCGGCGTCATGATAAAATGGTCTGTCAGCCGGAGGAGTACGGGCATGGTCGAGGTGACGAACAGAACCGAGAATATGGCGCCCCTTCCCACAAGGTGCCCCACCTCGCTGATGGCGGGAATGCTGGACAGGTAGCTGATGGCGTATCCGCAGACGACCAGGATGGTTCCCGACGTCAGGATGGAAGGAAAGCTCAGCTCAACCATGGCGCGGGACGCCTCTTTTTTATCCGGTTCCGTCTGCCGGACATGCATGTAATTCTCGGTGCAGAGGATCGCGTAATCGATGGTCGCTCCCAGCTGGATACAGCTGACGACCGCGTATCCGATAAAAATCAGGCTCTTGCCCACCAGGTACGGGAAGGCCATATTCAGGTAAATGGCGATCATGATCGGTATCATTGTCACCAGAGGCATGATCGGGGAGTGGAATGACATCATGACCACCAGGAAAACGCCAGCCATGGCCAGGTTGTTCACCCGCTTGTAGTCTATCTTCAGGATATTCTCCATATCCATGGTCGACGGCGTATTTCCGGTAATATAACATTCCTCCGGATAATGCTTCTCCAGGATTCCCCTGACCTCCAGCGTATCCCTGTACGCCAGCGCGCTCTCCGGCTTTGTCTTGATGTAGATCAGGAGCCTGGTATAGCCGCCCTGGTGGAACAGCTTTGTCACAGACTTGGGCAGCATGGATTCCGGCACCCCGTCCGGCAGATAGGCTGATAGAGTCATGACCTTCTTCACATAGGGAAGATCCTCCAGCTCGTCCGTCAGCATCCGCTCCTTATAATCCGACTCCGTCGGGACAATCGCCACCAGGAGGTTGGAACGCCCGAACTTTTCGTCGATCTTTCTGGCGTTTTCGTAGATGGAAACCCCCGGTCCCGCGCCGATGGCGTCCGGCCCGTACATGAAATCATTCATGCCCTGCGCCACATAGCAGGGACCGGCAATCAGCAGCACAAATCCCAGGACAAAGGGACTTATGCGGTTCACGACGACCGAAAACCGGTGGAACTTCGGGAGGAACGGCCGGTGCCGCATGCGGTCAATCCTGTCGGACCACCTGAGAAGCAGCGACGGCATCAGGAAAATCACCATCATCAGGCTGCAGATAATGCTCTTTGACATGACGATGCCCAGATCCCACCCCATCTTGAACTGCATCGTTATGAGGACGATAAAGCCGCAGAATGTGGTCAGGGAGCTGGCCAGCACCGTGTTGATGGTATTTTTCAGGCCGGCCTTCATGGCCTCCTCTTTCCCCGCGCCCTTTTCCCTCTCTCTCTCGTAGGCGTGCAGGAGAAATACCGAGTAGTCCATGGAAGTCGCGAGCTGCATGACGTCGGCGATATTGTTCGTGACGAAGGAGATTTCCCCCAGCACCAGGTTGGTTCCCTTGTTGATGGCGATAGCGCACCCGATAACCGTCAGGAACAGCACCGGTTCAAAATACGACGTGGTCGTGACCAGGAGAATGAGGAAAATAAAGGTGACCGCGACCGCCATGATCATCTTCATCTGTCCCTGGACATTCTCCTCCGTGAATTTATTCGTCGGCGACATGCCCACGATATATCCCCGGTCGCCCAGAATCTCCTCGATGCCGTCGATGGCCCTGTGAGTCACACGGCTGGTATCCCCCTCCGTGAATGTCACATCCATCACGGCGCAGTTATCCTTGTAGTACTCGTCAATTGCCGTATAATCGATAAAATCGGATCCGGAATACACCTGCGAGGTGAGGTCGCACCAGACGATCTGGTCGACGCCCTCCACCTTTTCCAGCTGGTTTTTATACTGTTTCGCCTCGTAGAGGGATACATTTTCCAGCATAATCCGTCCCGTGCCGGGATAACCGAAGTTTTCCTTCATTTTATCGATGGCGACCTTGGAGCCGGCATATTCCGGCAGATAAGAGGTCAGATCATAATTGACGCCCACAAAAGGAACGCAGCAGAGACAGAACACCACCAGGATCAGCACGAACCGGGCGATTCCCCGGTTGTGATCCACGATGATATCCGCAATATGCCTCTGCTGTTTTCTGTTTTTGAGCATGTCCTTAATGGCCATATTCCCGTTCTGCCTTCTCTCCGCATTCTTTCATGATTCAGCACCCCGGGACGCAGAATACTGCGGGGGTGCTGAAAGACTTGTCTATTTATGAAAACAGGGATGCTACCGCATCTATGATTTTCCGGATCACCAGCCAGATGCGCCGGAAAATGCCGACGTCCTCCGGCTCTGTCTCCTCATCCGTGATATCCGCCGCCCTGGTCTCCTCATCGATCTCCGCCGTCCGCACAACGATCTGCAGGCTGTGCGGCTCCCGGTTCAGGGAGGATGTGAACGACCTTTTTTTCGCGTCCGGATCGATATTCAGGAAATTATTCTCATTTTCCAGTTCGTCCAGCTCGTCGTCCAGGGTCTTTTTCATGGCCTCGCCGGCCTCCCGTACGCCCCCGATGTCATCCAGCACCGTCAGCGTCTTCGTCAGGGTCTGCTGCGCGGCGCGGAGCGTCTTTTCCGTCCCGGCGTCCAGGCTGTCCCCGGCGGCTGTCATCGTGCCGTTGACCACGGTCAGGAAAGCGTAGGTGCTTCCCAGGGTGCCCGTCAGGGCATTCATCATATCCTCCGTGTCCTGCAGGCCTTCCAGCATGTCAGGAACGTAGGAATCCATCGTATCAATCAGGACCCTGACGTCATCGATCAGGTAGATCAGGTCGTCATCCACAGACCTGAGGGACCCCACGGTCCGGCCCGTCTCGTATGCCGCGCCTGAGGTGAGTCCCAGGGCCGCGTTTGTCTCGTCTATGATTTTTCCGCTCCTTGTGACGATGCCGTTGACGTCATTGATCAGGGGAATCACGTCTTCCGCTGTCCCCGTCACATGGTTAAACGTCTTCGTGATTCTGCTGTTTTCCGCATCTGTTTCCAGGTCCGCCACAGAGCGGTTGATGGCAGCCTCATACTCCTCCACGCTGCGCCAGATTTCCTGCTGCTGTTCCTTCGGGAGGTTGGAATCGCTGGCCGCCCTTGCAATGTCCTGCTTTATCGCCTGCGCGGTATCGGATTTTGTGATGTTGTCCGCCGCTTCCTTCGCGGTCCGGGCGCGGGCCCTCACCTCTTCCCCCACCGTCTTTACGTGGGAGGCGCCCTCGGCGATATCTCCGTTTACGGTAATGATATCTCTCGCGAGCTTCTCAATCTCCGCGCGGTCATCCGCCGTGAGGACGGCGCTGTCCGCGCCGTCAGAAGCCCTGTACAGCGCCCGCTGCAGGCTCTTCAGCCTGTCATAGAGGGTATCCAGGTCATCCTGGGTGGCCTCCAGGGAATTGTACATGGCGTCCACATTCAGATTGATATCGGAAACCGCCTCACGGGCTGTCTCCAGATACGGCACCAGGTCTGCCGCCGTCACGGTAAGCTGTCCCAGCTGTTCGATGGACTGCGCCGACAGCGCTTCCGCCTGCTTTCTCGAACCGCTGATGATGCCCTGGGCATCCCGCAGGTTCTTTGTGCCGTCCCTGGCCGTCCTCACATCGTCCTTCATGCTCTCCACAGTCGTCATGAGGTCATCGATGCTGTCATAGAGGCGGTCGCCGTTTTCCCGCCAGGTATCCTCAGCTTCCTTCAGATCCTTGATTTTCCCCAGATCCTCCAGTGTCCCGGGCATCATCGTCATGATCACGCCGATGCTGGAAAAGTCGTCTGTCCCGATACGGGCCGTAAAATCTCCCGTCTCCCCGGGAAGGGCCATAAAGATAACCCCCGTGTAGCTGCCCATGGTCTGGGTCTGGGATCCGGGCGCGTCCACGCTGTAGCACTTCTCCATATCTACCGGAATTGCCGCCACAAGCAGCATGTTGTTCCGGAAATACTCCGCGGCCTTCGGATTCGGGTCCGCCTGGATGTGGATCTCCACCAGCCCGGAAGCGCCGACGAGCTCCTCCGGTTTTTTCGGGACGCCGTTCAGTTTATAGGA